>CAYYAL010000052.1:0-8778 GCA_964469445.1 uncultured Muribaculaceae bacterium | reverse complement strand
TTATTATATTTACTGATTTTTTTTTGTAAATACTTTTTTTAAAATGTAAAATGTTCTCGTTTATTCAGATATTCTCGTATCTCATTCAATGATGCCTGTACAATTCTTGTTATTCTTGAGGAAGATAATCCTACTTGTTGTGCAATTTCTTTTACTTGCATATTTCTGTAAAATCTATATTCAACCACTGTTCTCTCTTTTTGCGGTAATGTTGCAATCGCTTCTCTAATAAGTCTTCCCATTTCTGAAATTTCTGCCTTTTCATCCGGCATTGCTGAAGGGTCTTTTACAAAATCAAACGGAGAATCATTATCTGAATTTGCAGATGCAATTCCGTCTATTGACAAAATTGTTTCATAAATTGCTTCTCTGACTTTTGTCGGACTTGTTTCCAACCCGTCATCATCACTATTTTCACCTTCTTCGCCATCTTCTGATTTATGTTTAAATGTATACCATTTGTATCTGTTTCGAAGCTCATTTCTTATAGCCCAACGCACTGCTGTCGCCATATACGCAGCATTATATTTTTCAAGTTGTTCTTCTGATTTGTCTTTTATCATAACTTGAACCGCAATAATTCCGATACTGACAAGTTCTTCGTATTCTATCATATGTGAAGGAATACGACGGTGTTCAACTCTTGCCACTTTTTGAACTATATCTATATATTCTCGTAATTTGTTTTTATCTTGCATGCTTTCTAATACTAACACATTACCTATTACTTATATTACCTTTATTTGCATTATTTTTCAAATTATACACAAAAAGTAAAATTTCTGCTACGGCTTTATATAAATCAGGTGGAATTAATTGGTTTATTTCCACCAGTCTAAATAATGCTCTTGCCACAGGTGCATTATCTATTACAGGAACATTGTGTTCTTCTGCTATTTGTATTATTTTTTGAGCTATAAGCTCAGAACCTTTTGCAATAAGCATTGGCGATTCCATTTCTTCTGCTTTATATTTTAATGCACAAGCTACGTGAATTGGATTTCTTACAACAAAATCCGCTTCAGGAATTGAATCCATCATGCCTTGTTGTAACATTTGCATACGCCTTTGTCTTAATTGAGCCTTAACTTGCGGGTCGCCTTCTGTGTTTTTATATTCATCTTTTACTTCCTTAAAAGACATTTTTTGGTCTTTTAAAAATTTTTGTTTAGTTACCATATAATCCGCTGCCGATATAATCAAAAACGCAATGGTTGCCTTTGTTACAAATTCTATTATCAATTTTCCGAATTCCATCATAACGGCGAAATTATTATCTATTGCGGCAAGTGATAAAATTGATGTTATGTGTTTTGAATAAACAGACCAGCCTATCCAACCCAAAAGCAATACTTTGACAATATTTTTAAATAATTCAAATAAAGTTTTCATTGACACTAAATTTTTAAAATATTTTGTAGGATTTAATTTATCTAATTTTGGGCTTAAAGGAGTCATTGTGACCAAAGGGCCGACTTGGATAAAATCTGCTATTATTGCGACAAGCCACGCTACAAAAAGTATCGGACCGATTATTAATACTGTCGGGATAAGCGTTTTTAATAAAATATACATAAGTCCGATATCTTCCAGATGTTTATTTGGAATTTGTTCATATAAAAAGACAAATAATGCGGTGATTTGATCCCATATAAAAGGTGCAAGCCCATTTATAACGGCGAATAATATAATCAACGAAATAGCCATTGAAAAATCTTTTGATTTTACAACCTGACCTTCTTTTCTGGCTTGTTCCAATTTCCGTTGGCTTGCCTCAAACTGTTTATCTTCATCACTCATTTATAACACCCGACACATTCTTATAATTATTTTAGCATGGAAATATAAATTTAGATTTTTATGATATCATAATTCCATGAATAAAAAACCTAAAGTCGTCGCAATAATTGGCCCAACTGCTTCAGGGAAAACTGATTTTGCAATAAAATTTGCAAAAGATAATAATGCTGAAATTATTTCTGCTGATTCCAGACTTGTGTATAAAGGATTTAATATTGTTTGTGCAAAACCTAAAGATGAAGAAATGCAGGGCATTAAACATTATTTGATTGATGTTGTGGAACCTGAATTTGATTATTCTGTTGCCAATTTTTACGATGATGCCAAAATTGCGATTAAAGAAATTTTGAATAAAGGTAAACTCCCTGTTATTGTTGGAGGAACAGGTTTATATTTTAGAATTTTGCTTGAAAATTTTCAAATGCCAAGAGTTGCTCCGAATTATGATTTACGGAAAGAATTAGAATTGCTTGATGTAAAAACGTTGCATAAAATGTTAGAAAATCTTGATAATAAAACGGCTCAGAAAATTCATTTTAATAATAAGGTTAAAATAATTAGAGCATTAGAAGTTATAAAAACTCTAAACAAGCCTATGAGCGAAGTCGCAGGATTTAAAGAAGTCGAATTTGATGTCGATTGGATTGGTTTAAATATTGAACCCAGAGCTGATTTATATGAAAAAATAAATAAACGTGTTGATATTATGTTTGATAACGGGGCTATTGAAGAAACAGAGTTTTTATTAAAAAAACACAGCAGAATTAATAATTTTATAAACACAATCGGGTATCAAGAAATTTTAGCTTATTTAGACGGACAAATTTCTTTAGAAGATGCAAAAGATTTATTAAAACAGAACACAAGACGTTATGCAAAAAGGCAACTTACTTGGTTTAGACGAAATGAATTAATAAACTGGATTTAATTTTAATAATTTAAAATTAAGATAAGTCGCAAAACTTACCCATAAAAAATATGGTATAAGTAGAATTGAAGCCATTTTTGAAACGAAATAAAACGATAATATTGTTAAAAATATAAATATCGACATTAAAGATATTATTAAAAATGCTCCTTTTATATTCCTTTTACCGAAAAATATCGGCGACCAAGAAAAATTAAGAATAATTTGTATAATAAAAAAGCTTAAAGCCGGTGCTTTTGAATATTTTGTTTCCGCTGTTAAAAAAATGAACAATGATATAAAAATCATTGTATATAAAACAAGCCAAACAGGCTTAAAAATCCAATTCGGAGGGTTTAGTTTTGGTTTATTAAGATTATTGTACCAATTAAAACTTTGCATAAATTATATGATAAATGATTTTTTTATGGGGCAAATCGCCTAAAAGGCGATTTGCCTTACCAATCTTCTGAACCGTATTGTTTATACATATCAATTATGCGTTGAGAAATTTGAATATATTCTTTTATTTGTTCTTTTTTTTCTTCATTTGAAATTGAACTTAATACAGTTTGCAATCGTAATATATTTTCTTTTTGAGCTCTTACAAGTTGTTTTTTTTCTTCTCTTTGTTGAAACAACCACCCTTCAAATCCGCAATTAGGAGGGACTAACACCCAAGGATTTCCGGGCATAATTTTGCAGAGAAGCGGGCGGTTTTCATAATTTGTACATTTATTGTCTGAGCCCAAATACTTGCATGTATAAAATGTTATAGAATTTTTATCGTAATTACCGTCTTTTTTTAGATTATTAATTATATTATTTACGACTTCTTCATCAACTTTTTTTGCTTCTTCAAGGGAATTAAATGGAATAAATATAGATAAAAAATCAATCGCATTATTATCTCCTGTTTGAGCAAGTTTTTTTAATTCTTCAAATGGTTTTTCTGTTGTTACCACTCGACAACAACGCCCGCACATTTTACATAATCTTTGAGGACGATTTTTTATAAAATCGTTGAGAATATTCAATTCCTCTTCACTAAACATTAATTTCAGCTTCCGCATTTTCGGCATTAATTTCTTTAACTTCATCTTTAACGCCTTTTTCAATTTCTAAAACTTTTGCCAATGTTTTAGCATCACCTTTAAGTTTAAAATATTCGGCAAATTTAGAAGTTGTTTTTATATTAAATGAACGACCGTTTTTATCTTTATTTTTTGAAATAAGTCCTTTTTGAACAAGTTCTTGGACATGTTCATAAGTATTTCCGCCTCTGATTTCTTTAAGAAAGGAAAGTCTTATAGGTTCTTTCAATGCAATAACCGTAAGAGTTTTTAATACAGCAGGTTTTAATTCTACCGGACAAAGTTTTTCCACAATATCCATATGTTCAAATTTTACTTGTAAAATATAGCCGTTTTCATCATCAATTTCTAGGGCTCCATCACGAGATGCATAATCCATGATTAATTCTAATAGAGCTTCTTCCACTTCATCAGGCGGAGTTTCTAATATATTTGCAATTTCTTTTACTTGCAGAGCTTTTGCCGTTGTAAATAAAACAGCTTCTATTCTTGATTTTAATTCAGTATTATCCATTTTTATGCAATTTCCTCTATATGCATTTCGTGAGATTTTTTTACATAAACTTCTTCGTAAAAATTATCTTGAACAAGTTCATAATTAGATTCCGCACATAAAAATAACAAAGAAATATATGCGGTAATTCTATCCATTCCAAGTAAAGTTAATTCGTTTAATTCAACCTTTTCGTTTTGATTTAAAATTTGGTCTAAATTTGCTTTTAAAGTTTCGACGCCTTGTTCAATATATTCTTCGTGAGCAAGATTTACGATTTCTTCAGGAGAAAGATTTGCATAAGAGCGTACACGTCTTTTGGCTCTTTCGTGGGCATTTTTTAATGATTGCTTTTTTTCAAGCATTTCGTAAAATTCCAATTGACGAATTAAATCACGTAATGTAACTACACGATTGCGGTTCAAACGAACGCTTGTTCTTCGTTGCAAGACTTCATCAATTGATACAACGTTGTTTGTCGGAAGATAATCTTCTTCCATATCATCATTTATATCGAAATCTTCTTCAAAATAATTTTCTTCTTCAATATTTTCAATACTTTCTAAATCAAAACCTTCTAAAACATTTGATTTTATTTTAAGCAAAATCGCTGCAAACAAAAGAGTTCTACCTGTAATCTTTAAATTTTGAGCCTTCATCTCAATCATTTTTGCAAGATATTTATCGGTAATATCGACGATATCAATATTCCAAGGGTCAATTTTACCTTGTTTTGCCATTGCAACAAGAATTTCTATTCCGTCAAATTCTTGTGTAACAGGATTTTGAGAAATAAAGTTTAATTCATCAAGATTGTCAATTTTTCTCCGATTTGAGACTATTTCTAAATTATTTGCAATATTTTGTTTTTCCATCATATCCTAAAATAAACTCCTACTAATCCCTAAGTTTAACTCCGGTAACTTTAGTGATACCTTTTTCTTTTTGAGTAACTCCAATTGTCCTATTAGCTGATTCTATCATAGGTTTGCGGTGGCTAACTACTACAAATTGCGTATTTTTTGCTTGTGATTGAATTATATCAGCAAGCCTTTCTACATTTAAGGTGTCTAAGCTGGCATCGACTTCATCAAATGCGTAGAATGGTGCCGGCATGTATTGTTGGATTGCAAATACAAATGCAAGTGCCGTGAGCGATTTTTCTCCGCCGGACATACCTTCCAACCTTTGTTTTTTCTTGTCACGAGGCTGTGCTTCTATTGTCATTCCGCCTGCTAATGGGTCTTGTTCGTTTTCTAAAATAAGCGTGCCTTCGCCTTCTGATAATTGATGGAAAACTTTTTTGAAATTTTCATTTATGTGGTTGTAAGTTTTCATAAATGTTTCTTTTTTAAGTTGTTCATAACCTTGCATACGCTCTAAAATTTGATGGCGTTCTTTTGCTAATGTTTCTATTTGCGATTTTAATTCTGTTTGTCGTGCAAGAACTTCGTCATAAGCTTCTATTGCACGCATATTTACCAATCCTAAATCTTCCATTCGTTTTTGTAATCGGGCGATTTTATTGTTAATTTCTTCAATAGAAATTTCAACCGGTTCAAGCTTGCTGATTTCAATTCCAGCTTCTTCAAGTTCTGTCTTTGTTTCTTCAAGTTGAGGTTCAAGTTCTCTTCGGCGTGCTTTAAATGATTCTATTTGCTCTGTAATCCTTTCCAAATCAGCTACTTTAACGTGTTTTTCTTTTTCAAGTTCTATCAAACTTTGTTGAATTTCATCACGTTGTTTTAAAAGTTCGCTTAATTTTTCAGTAATTTCTTGGATTTTTTCTTCAAGAAGTTTCAGACTTTCATTTAGCTTTTCAATTTCTGTTTTGTAAGTTGTTTTGTCAACTTCAAGCGTTTCGTTTTCTTTTGTAATGTCTTTGATTTTTTCCAAATTAGATTCAATTATAGAATGTGAAAAATTAATCTCACGTTCAAAATCTTTAATTTCACTTTGAGCTTTTTCCAAATTCTTATTTAAACGAGAAATTTCAAATTCAGTACTTTCCGTTTTTTCTTTTAATTCTTTTAAATCTTCATCATTGATAAGAGCTTCGACTTTTTCAATTTCTGTTTGTAATTCTGTAATTTTTTCAGAAATTTCAATGTGTTTTTCTTCTGTTTTATCGAGTTCAGCTGAAAGTTTTGCGACTTTTGGTTCTGTTATTTTTATAAATTCAGTATTTTCAATAATTAATTGTTCATTGCTTTGAGAATCTCTATCCAAGCCCGTAACTTCAAGTTTTGCCTTGTTATATTCTGTCATTGTGTTTGAATAATTAATTCGGACTTCTTCAAGCTTTGATTCCAAAGAAGATTTTTTGATTTCCAAATCTTTTGATTTTTGTTCCAATTCTTTTAATTTTGCTTTGAATTTTTCTAGTTCTTCGTCATCACTTTGAGAAAAAGAAAGTCCTGTTTTTCTGACCTTTCCGCCTGTGATAGAACCGGATTTCTCGAAAATTTCGCCTTGCAGTGTTACTATTCTAAATCTTCCGATAAGTTTTTTTGCAACAGCCATATCTTCTACAACAAGTGTTTCGCCGACGGCATAATAGAAGGCGTTTAAATATTTGTCGTCAAAATCAATTAAATTTATTGCATAATCAATAATTCCTTTTTCTTTTGGAAGTGGAAGCTTTGTCGGTGCTTGTTTTATTTTGTTTAACGGAATAAAAGTTGCTCTGCCGACATCGTTTGATTTAAGCATTTCAATAGCAACAGAGGCTACATGTTCATCATCAACGACAACATGTGTCATTCTTCCGCCAATTGCAACTTCCAAGGCTGTTGAATATTCTTTGTCTACTGTTCCGAGTTTGACTAAAGGTGCGTGAACTCCTTTTATTTTTGCACTCATTATAAAATCAACCGCTCGACCGAAGTTTGCATCAGCTAAGGCTTGTTTTTGGGCTTCCATCGTTGTAATTTTTTTGTATGCCATATTAATCGTATATTGATTGTCGGCAATTTCGTTTTTTGTCGTATCTAAATCGTTAAAAGTCTTTTGTTGAAGTGATTTTAAGGCTTCCAAATCTTTTTCTAATTCCGAAACTTGTGTTGTTATAAGGTCTTTGTTTGAATAAAAATTTTCTTTGAAATTTTTAAGATTTTCGACCTTTTCTCTTGCTTGAGTTAATTCTTTCTGTAAGCTTGCTAATTCACTTTCTTTCGGCAATTTGTTTTTTATAAGGGTATTTTCTTCATCTTGAAATTTTTCTTTTTCTTTTCTTAAAATCTCTCTTTTTTCAATATGTTGATCGGCTGTTTGATTAAGACCAGTCATTTCTTCAAGAATTTTATTTAACTTTTCTTTTTCAAGCTTGACATCGCTTTCAATTTTTTTAATCTCGTCATTTTTAAGCTCAATTTTTAAATTCCAATCTTTAATTTTTTGAGTTTGAGTTTCGTTACCGTTTTTGGCATTTTCAATTGTTTTAAGACCGTCTTGAATTTGTTTATCGGCATAATTTATTGCATTTTGTTTTCTGTCGATATTACCTTTTGTTTCTTCGGCTTGTTTTTTAATTTCTATTTGTTGAGCTTCGCCCTTTTCTTTTACAAGGTCTGAAATTTCCTTGTATTTCTCATTTATAATAACAAGTCTTTCTTCCAAATCTTTTTGTTGAATTTCTTCTTGTTTTTTCTTTTTAGTAAATTCAAGGATATTTTCATGTGCTTTTGCAAGATTCCTTCTGATATCGAAGAATTTTACTGTTGTAACCTGACTTTCAAGGTTCGTTTTTTCATCTCTGAGTTTTTGATATTTAAGAGCAACTTCTCTTTCTTCCTTAAGTTCTTCAAGGCGAGCGTCTACCCCGTCGAGAATTATGTTAGAGCGTTCGACTCTACTTTCTACTGTATTAAGTTCGTTTGTGGCTTGTTCGATACGTCTGTCAAAATCCGCAATTCCAGCAATTTCATCAATAATTTTTCTTCTGTCGTTGACCGAACAATTTGTGATGCTCATAACATCGCCTTGCATCATAACGTTATAGCTGTTAGGCGTTATGTTAAATTTCTCCAAAATGGAGTGGATTTCGCTTAAAGTCGTAATCTTATCATTCATGTAATAAATGCTGTTGTAACCTTGAGAAGATTTTTTAATTTTTCTCGCAACAGTAATGTCTTCGCCGTTTTCCGTCTCAGAAAACGTTACTTTAACGACGGCTTCATTTCTTTTTGTATGTGTTGAAATAAAATGGAAAAGCTTTTCAGCACGGAGTGTTCTTGAAGTTGAAAGACCAAGTGCGAATAAAATACTGTCGATAATATTACTTTTTCCTGAACCATTTGGCCCTGAAATTGTAGTAAATCCCTTCAAAAAAGGTATATCTACCTTATTTGCGAAAGATTTAAAATTATCTATTTCCAACTGTTTTATATACATTATTTACCCATTTTTAAGTGCCAAAATCGCACCTGTTCCCAAGTCTATACTTATTAAACCTTAAAAACCAAGGCATGTCAAAATGTTAAGAT
>CAYYAL010000051.1:3888-8795 GCA_964469445.1 uncultured Muribaculaceae bacterium | reverse complement strand
TTCAACCACATTCCCGAATTCAAACGGAGAAAATTTTTCACATATTTCAAAAATTTTCTTCTTATTTTTTCTATCTGCAACTATGCAAAAACCAACACCCATATTAAAAACTTCGTAAGTTTCTTCTCCGCACATTTGTTTTAATTTTTTAAAAACATTTTGAGGCGGAATTTTTTCATAATCAAGATTTACTGATAATTTTTCAGGAATTGAGCGAATTAAATTTGAAAAAATTCCGCCGCCCGTAATATTTGCACAAGATTTAATCAAACCTTGATTAATACATTTTATAATTTCATTATAATAATTATATGTAGGTATTAAAAATTCATCTAAATTATCAAAATTATGTCTTATTAAAGAAAACCCGTTTGCGTGAACACCTGAAGATTTAAGCCCTATAACAATGTCATTTGAAACTATTTTTTCAAAATTTATATTTTCGCTGACAAATCCAATTGCGGTTCCTGAGATATCAATTTTATTAATAAGTTCAGAAAGTTCAGAAGTTTCTCCGCCAAGAAGTTCACAATTATATTTTGCCAACTCAAATTTTAATTCTTTTACGATTTCAAAAACAGCATCATTATCAAGCTTATTTATTGCGATATAATCGACAAATGCAAGTGCATTCGCACCTTTGGTAACTAAATCATTTAAATTTGCAGCAACCAAATCAACGGCAATTTGTTTATACATTTTTTTCTCATAAAGAGGCAAAACTTTTGAACCAATTCCATCGCAGCAAACAACCATTGAATAACCCTTAAAAATATCAGAATTTAAACTTCCTGCAAAATCTTTTATATTCAAATTTTTTGCAAGATTTTCCGATAAAATATTTGCATTTTCTACACTTACACCTGATTTTTCATATAAAGTAGTCATAAAATAATTTTAGCATGATATAATTATTTTGTACAAATTAAGGAGATATTATATGGCATCAAAAGTTAGAGCAAGTCATCTATTGGTCAAGGATTTAGACGAAATTAACAAAATCAGAGAAGAAATTATTGAAGGGAAAACCTTTGAAGATGCGGCAGCAGAATATTCAATTTGTCCATCAGGAGCTATGGGTGGAGATTTAGGATATTTTGGACACGGTCAAATGGTTAAACCTTTTGAAGATGCCGCCTTCGAACTTGAAATAGGTAAGATTTCAGAACCTGTCGAAACTCAATTTGGGTGGCATCTAATTTTAGTTACCGATAAAAAAGACTAGGTTATGGATTATATCAAAGTAATTCATCAATTTTTGATTGATGAAAAAATTGATTATTTACTTATTAATTCCACAAATGAATTTTTAGTGGAATATAATGATTTGGAATATAATTCAAGATATAAACTTACAGGCTTCACCGGTTCTACCGGTGAAGCCTTAGCTTCTTTAGACAATGTTTTTCTCTTTGTCGATGGAAGATACCATATTCAAGCAGATTTGGAAGTAGGGAAATCAAAGATTACCGTCGTAAAACAAAAAACAGGTGAAACTTTTTTTGAATTACTTCTTAAAAAAATTAAAAAAAATTCTACGATAGGAATTGTCGCTGAAAAAATTTCTCAACATAATTTTGAATACTTAAAAAAACTTTTTAAAGAAAAAAATATTAAAATCAAATTTGTATCTGACCCGATTATAAATAAAAAAGTTCCTTTTAAAACTGATTTTAAAAAGCCTTTAATTAATTTAAAATTAAGAAATAACGAAGCTATTTTTACCTCAAATCAAGAAGAAATAACTTACATAACAGGCAAAAAAGATTTTTCTGAAAATTATAATAGTTCTGTTAAAGGTAAAATTTTTATATTAAAAAATGATATTAAAAATTTAGGTGAAAATTTAGAAAATATTGATACAATTTATTTGAATAAAAAATTAACTTCCGCTTATGATTACAAAATTTTAAAAGAAAATTACAAAATAAAGCCAACAAATTTACTTCAAAATTTAAAATCTATAAAAACCGAAAAAGAAATTAAAGATTACAAATATACGTTTAAAATGACCGATAAAACCTTAAACAATATTAGAGATTATATTTTAAATACAGAAAATATCTCGGAATTTGATATTGCACAAAAATTAGAGGCGGAATTTTTGCAAAACGAAGCAAAATGTCTTTCCTTCGCCTCAATTGTAGCAAAAGACAAAAATTCCGCCCTCGCTCATTACAAAAATAATTCTAAAGAAGAAATTTTAAAAAATGGTTCTTTAATTCTGATAGATTGCGGAGCTTATTATGAAAGCGGACTTGCAACTGATATCACAAGGGTTTTTGTGAAAGGGACGCCATCTGAATTACAAAAGAAAATTTATACATACGTTTTAAAAGCACATTTAAAAGCTTATAACACAACCCCTAAAACAGGATTTCAACTCGATAAAATTGCAAGAAAAGTTTTGAAAGATATAGAAAAAGGATTTGAATTTTCACACTCATTGGGACACGGCATAGGAATTAGCGTTCACGAATTTCCGCCATCTTTATCTCCAAATAAAAAAAATATAACGGAAATTAAAAAAAATATGTGTTTTACAATAGAACCCGGCTTATACAATGAAAAATATTTTGGAATTCGTTTAGAAAATTCTTGCTATTTTGACGGCAAACGTATAAAATCTTTCTCAAACATGTGTTTTGAAAAAAATTTAATAGATTTTAGCTTATTAACTAAAAAAGAACTAAAACAACTTGCGGAGTTTAAATTAAAATGATAGAAATTACAAGTGTAAATAATGATTTGATAAAAGAAATATCGAAATTACAACAAAAAAAATACAGAACAGAAACAAAACTTTTTTTACTTGAAGGTTACAAAGCAATTGAAGAAACAGATGTTGAACTTGAATATATTTTAGTAAAAAAAGATGCAAAAATTCCTAAAAAAAATTGCAAAGAAATAATTTTAACAACAGATGCAGTATTAAAAAAAGTTGCGTCAACTGACACCCCACCTGAAATAATTGCTGTCGGCGTTCAGAAAAAGTTTTCAAAAAAAGATATTAAAGATGCAAAACGAGTTCTCTTGCTCGAAAATATTAAAGACTTGGGAAATCTGGGAACAATTCTAAGAACATCTCTCGCTTTTAACATCGACGCTATAATTTTATATGGAGAAACCGTTGACTTATATAATCCGAAATGCGTCAGAGCCTCTGTCGGAAACTTTTTAAAAATTCCTGTTCTTGAGATAAAAAATATTGAAGAATTAAGCGATTTTTTCAAAGATTTTGAAAAAATCGCCACATTACCACACTCCGAAAAAACAGAAATGCTTTGTGAATTTACACCTAAAATACCTTATCTGTTAATGTTCGGCTCAGAAGCAATGGGGCTTAGCGACGAATTAATCGGGATTTCAGATAAAAAGCTTACGATTGAAATGTCCGAAAAAGTTGAAAGTCTGAATTTAAGCATGTCCGTGGGAATAGTGTTGTATAAGTTTACAAACATTTCAAAATAAAACTTTTTTATTGTAATATTACATTTATGAATACGGAAGAAATTATAAAAATTTGGGAACAAGTCAAAGACGAATTAAAAACTACAATTCCTGAACATGTTTATGAGCCTTGGGTTGTGCCTATGGCGGCGGTTGGTTTTGACAACAATATCTTTTCAATCCATACTGCTCATGCTTTTGCAATTTCAGTAATTCGTAAAACATATTTAAAAGAATTTAAAACAGCATTTCAAAATGTCTTAAATAAAGATGTGGAAATAGATTTGTCTTATAACGAAGAGCTTGCAAAACAACTCAAAAAGAAACCGACAAAAAAACAACAGGAAGAAAAAAAATCGCAAATAGATGTCGCATTGGAAAATTTATCTCAAATGCAATCAGCATCAAATCTTAACCTAAAATATCAATTTGATAATTTTGTAATAGGAGAAAATAACAGATTTGCCCACGCAGCAGCTGTAAGGGTTGCGAAAGCTCCGGCAAAAGATTATAATCCTCTCTTTATTTATGGAGGCTCAGGATTGGGAAAAACTCACTTGATGCAAGCTATTGGACATTATATTTTGTTTAATAATTCAAAATTAAAAGTAAGATATATCAAAACAGAAGATTTTTTGAATGAATTTATTAATGCAATAGGAAAAGGTATTGATAAAAATAACAGAATGAGAAGTTTTCGCCAAAAATTCAGAGATATAGATGTGCTTCTAATTGACGATATTCAATTTGTTGAGTCAAAATTGGGACTTATGGAAGAAATTTTCCACACATTTGATAGTTTACACAATAATAATAAACAAATAGTAATAACTTCCGATCGTCTTCCGAAAGATATACCTACGCTTCCGGACAGGCTTAAAACACGTTTTGAAATGGGTTTGATGGTAGATTTAGTTCCGCCTGATTTTGAAACGAGAATTGCAATATTAAAAAATCTTGAAACGGAAAGCGAAAGTAAAATGGACTTTCCAACACTTGAATATATTGCTCAAAATTTTTCTCAAAATATACGAGAATTGGAAGGTGCCTTTAACAAAATTCAAGCTTATGCATCAATCGATAAAACAGTTCCGAATTTAGAATTTGCAAAAAAAGTTCTCGGTTCACAAATTTCAAGAAAAAAAATAACAATTGATGCAATTGTAAAAATTGTGTGTAAAAAAATGTCAGTAAGCATTGAAGAGTTAAAAAGCCCTTCTCGTAACCAAAAAATAGCACATGCCAGACAGATTGCGATATATCTAATAAGAGATATTATGCAAATAAGTTACGAAAAAATTGCAGAATATTTTAATAAAAAACACCCGACAATTTTATTTTCTTATGAAAAAATAAAAGAAGAAATGGTTTTAAATTCAAGTTTAAAAGATTTGATAATAGAATTAAAAACAAAAATTAGTGTTTAGCTTGACACCCATATATTTTTATAATAAATT
>CAYYAL010000051.1:0-3788 GCA_964469445.1 uncultured Muribaculaceae bacterium | reverse complement strand
GTGGCAAGTTTTTGTGGGGCAGGCGAGACAGAAAGCAAAGCTTTATGCGAGCCGTTTAGCAACATAAAACCAAACTGCATTCCACAAACAAATTGAAAATTAAATATCGGGATGTAGCGCAGTTTGACCCTGCCGAGAAAAAATTGACTAAATGTCAAGTTTTTCGAGAGGTAGTACCGTAGGTACGCTACCTTCCAAAATTGAAAATTAAATATCGGGATGTAGCGCAGTTTGGTAGCGTACCTCGCTTGGGACGAGGGGGTCGCAGGTTCAAATCCTGTCATCCCGACCATTAAAAAACTATTCCAAACGGAATAGTTTTTTATTAATAAAACAGGGGAAGAATTAGAATGGATTTTATAACAATAACTATTGAGATGCTTAAATCATTATCAAATATGGTTGGCAGTTTCGGTTGGGGAATTATTTTGCTTACAGTCGTAATAAGACTTGCTATGTGGCCAATGGGGGTTTCACAACAACGCTCCATGAAAAAGATGCAAACGCTTCAACCTAAATTAAAAGCTATTCAAGACAGATATAAAAATGACCCTCAAGTTATGCAGAAAAAAATGATGGAATTTTACAAAGAAAACAGTTTTAATCCAATGTCAGGTTGTCTTCCATTATTATTACAAATGCCGATTTTCATTCTTTTATATTCGGCTTTAATGAGTCCCCAATTTATTCAACTTGCAGGGGATACTTCATTTTTATTTATAAACAGACTTGATGCGACAATGAGAACTACGGCAGGAGTTTCTAATGACGGGGTTATGGGAACTTCCAAATACGATACCTTCTCACTTGGCAAAACCGCAACTGTTTATATAAAAGGCGAAAAAATAGAAAATATTAAAATAGAAAAACCAAACAAAGCTTTACAAATACAAGGAAATATTGTTCCGGGCGAACCTGTTGATTTAAAATTTAGCCTTGATAATTTAGATTTAAAATTCTCTCAACTTGAAAATATCCAAAAAGCAGTTGTAAATGTTTCAAACCTACAAACCAGAGAAACAGAGCCTGCAACATTTGAAAGAAAAGATGGTTTGTTAATAACATCGCTTCCTACAAAAGCCGTTCAAAGCTCTCTTCACTGGGACGTAGTAATTTTAATCGCATTATTTGGATTGACAATGATTGCGACACAAAAAGTTATGATGGCAACGAATAAATCTCAACCTCAAGACCCATCACAAGCCGCTATTCAAAAGTCGATGGGAACATTCATGCCTATCATGATTATGGCGACATTTATTTTCATTCCTATTCCGGCAGGTGTTCTTTTATACTTGATTTCAAGTAATATAATACAAGTGGCACAAACTGTTGTAATCAACAAACAACTTGAATTGGAAGACAAAAAAGTTGATGAAAAAATTGATGAAGATGACGTTAAAGTAGCTAAAAAAGTTAAAATTAAAGAATAAATATTAATAAATGTTAGTAAAAGATTTTGATTATAATTTACCTGAAGAATTAATTGCACAAAAGCCATCGCAAAAGCGTGAAATGTCGAAGATGATGGTTTTAGATAAAACAACCAAAAAAATTGAGCATAAACATTTCTTTGACATAGTGGACTTTTTAACAGAAAATGACGTACTGATTTTAAATAATACAAAAGTAATTCCTGCCAGAATTTTTGCAAAAAAAGAAAACGGTACAAATATAGAAGTTTTTTTATTAAAACAACTTAAAAATAATAATTGGGAAGTGCTTTTAAAACCATCAAAAAGAGTAAGACCTGATACAGAATTATTTGTTGAAAATATATTAAAACTTACCGCAATAGAAAAAGGCGAAGAAGGTAAATGGATTGTTAAAGCTGATTATGAAGGTGATTTTTATAAAATGCTTGATAAAATCGGAAACATTCCGCTTCCACCTTATATTGAAAGAACTATGTCGGACGACGATTTAAAAAAACTAGACTATGAAAGATATCAAACAGTTTTTGCTAAAGAAAAAGGTTCTGTGGCCGCTCCGACCGCAGGTTTACATTTTACAGAAGAAATTCTTACAAAATTAAAACAAAAAGGCGTAAAAATAGGTTATGTAACCTTAAATGTCGGACTTGGAACATTCCGTCCTGTCAAATGCGAAAATGTTCTTGACCATAAAATGGATAGAGAAGATTTTTTTATATCGGAAGAAACCGCCCAACTTATTAATGAAGCTAAAATTGAAGGCAAAAATATAGTTGCAGTCGGTACCACTACAGTAAGAACACTTGAAACGGCTTTTGAAAAATACGGAAAAATCCAAGCTTGCAAAGATTTTTCCGAAAAATTTATATATCCGCCTTACGAATTTAAAGTGGTAGACAGACTTATAACCAATTTTCATCTTCCAAAATCGACGCTTATAATGCTTGTAAGTGCTTTAGCAGGAAAAGAATTTATATTTAAAGCCTACCAAACAGCTATTAATGAAAAATATCGTTTTTATAGTTACGGCGATTGTATGTTTATAAAATAAAACATGTCGAAACATGCATGCCTGCATGCTTTCAGGTTTTGTATATTTTTGTAATTTTTTGTAAATTTTTGTTAAAAAATTGCCTTTGCATGTGTCCAAATCTCAAATCTTGATTTATCATGCATTTACAACTATCCCCAAATCTCCTCCCAAGATTATGAAGTACTAGCTGCAAGAGTGCAGCTTTTTTTTGTGCGGTAGCCGAGAGTGAAGCCTGAAAAGGCTTGTCGAAGGACAAGGCTTTGGAAGGCGAAACTGAACGATAGCGACGTAGAAATCTATGATTTCAACAGGAGCTTTTGCGATTGCGAGCTGAGGGCGAAGTGAACGGGTTGACTTGCGAGTAGCAAGGCAAGCAGGTTTACGTAGACCCGTTAAACGCGAGCAATCAAGACTGCGGTAGCCGACAGCGAAACTGAACGATAGCGACGTAGAAATCTATGATTTCAACAGGAGCATGCGTAAGCCGAAGGTAAAATCTGAAACGTGTTGCGTATAGCAATGCGTTGGAAGATTTTACTAGACGATGGCGACGTAGAAATCTATGATTTCAACAGGAGCATTTGCGTGAGCGAAGTGGCTGAGCCACTGCATCATTTAGCTTGTGATTTTACTTTAGCAATAAAATGAACATAAATTTATATTTATTTTAATATATCTTTATAGTATATTTACTTGATTTTACAAGCATGATAAACTATTTGTAACAAAACATTAATTTTTTTTTCCAAACTAACAAAAAAAAAAATTCACACTTTTTATAACTTGTGTCATAAAATAAAAATATGGGGTTAAATATGCTAACAAAGATTTCATCAAACATCAATACGGTTCCATTCCAAGCCAATGTCAGAATGGATGAAAGTGAAATACGCAGACCTAATCAAAAACGAACTGAAATTCAAAAAGATGAATTTAGAAAAGAAGTTAAAACAGGTCTTAAGCAAGACAGTGAATTTGAAAAAAGTATAAAATCAATGCAAGAAGAGATTAAAGATTTAACAGACGAAAATAAAAATCCTTCTTACATATCAAAACCTGCTAAAGCATTATTAGTATTAGGTTCTGCCGTTTTAATGTTCGGGACTACAAAATGGTCTTTAAACAAATGTTTGTCAATGTTTAAAAAAGCTTTAAGTTCAAAAGAAGTTAAAGCTATGCAAGAGATGGCACAAAATACATTAACAAAATCAAAAGAAGTTGCGACTGACGTTGCAACAAGAGCTAAAAGAGTTACTAATGATATAAATGAAAGTAATGTTTGGAAAAATATTAAAAAACCTTTTGTAAAAACAGGCGAATTT
>CAYYAL010000050.1:0-8987 GCA_964469445.1 uncultured Muribaculaceae bacterium | reverse complement strand
CTTTTGCATCAGGCATATCAGCAGTAAAGTTGCGTTTACGGCTTAAGTGGACGCTGATTGGTTGTCCTGGAATATAGTCAACGACTAATACTAATTCACGCTGAACTGGTTGTAGTGCCGGTTCAATATTTTTGGTCAGAATAGGAAGAATCTCTTTCTTGATGATTTCTTCCTCAATCTCGTTGGCCTTCTGTTCAAGGTCTTCATTTACAGGAAGTCCTTCTTTACGAAAAGTTTCCATGGCTTTATATAGGTCACTTAATCTGCTCATAATCCTTTCATTGATTTTATATGGACTTCTATTTTATTCTCAAACAAGGTACATTCTGTATATATGCGCAATACTGCATCATCTATCCTAAGCTTGTATTTATTGCAGTAATGCCTAATAGCATGGATAAGGCTGCCACATATAAACTGGACTTTGTAAGCATATAATTTAGTTTGAAATGGAGAATAGACAGCATTGTGGGCAATTAAATTCCTAAGCCGATAAATAAGAGTCATATCGTTGCATACTTGTCTTTTGAAATCCAAGAACCCTTGTTTGTCCTTATAAAACTCTTCAAGGCGAATCAAATCACTCTTATAAACTTCATCGTTCATTTCAGCAATAATATTGGGCAAGTTACTAAACAAAGTAGCCAAATCAATCTTGTCACCTGCCCTTAAATTAAGTCTTGCAGACTCAATTAAGCCCGATGAAAAATCAAAATAGTTATCATGATTTTGCGTACTCTCTACAAGATGGATGTAGTTGTTATTAGCTAAAGAGTAAAATGCATTTCTAGATACAATAAAAGAGCACAATAATTTCGAAAGGTTGAGAATATTACGCTCCTTTTCATTTGGAATAATATTGGCTTTTATATAATCCGTTACTTTGAGAATACTTTCTATTGCAATCCAACTATACAATAATTTATCTTCCATATTGCTCGATTCAACAGCCTTCTTATGCCAGTGAACGGCATTTGAAATTGTACGGAAGCTATCCTCTTCTATTGCTTCTGAAGCAGAGAAATCATTTAGAAAATTCGGAAGTTGATCTGATATTCCTGTGATATTATAGGATTCGATGTCTCTGTAGAAAGCAGCTCTTTCTAAATCATTAGCTAACGATTCAGAGAATCCACATTCTTTCCCTTCAATTGCGATAGCAGCATATTGATTACTTATTGAGATGTTTGTTGAAGTTGCAATATCTAAGGATAAAAAATCTACAACTTGATTAGCTATAATTCTAGCTGTATTTACTGACGTATGAAAGAAGCGATGACTTATAGGCACAGCTATATTGACAAAAGTGGATGTACTATCGGCATCTTCGATTTTACTAAGATGTGTCTCTTTCAAATATGTCGCTTTATCAATTGAGTATAGGTGAATACCTTGAATATGGAAGTCAACGCTGCCTTTTATTCCTAGTAATCTCAAAATGACATGCCCTTCTCTTGGTTGAGCATTAAAGTGTCGCATTATATTATTGACATAATCAACGGCTTCACGCTTTTCTAAACGCTCGCTGACTGCCACATAATACGCCTCTTTATCATTATAGTTGTTTATTGATAATTCGTAAACAGAGTCAGCAGCGGCGATTACGCGACCGCCTTCGGCAAGACATACGTTATCTTCATCTATGAGACTACTTATATCCTTCGCGTCAATTCCAAGACAGATCAGCTCAGTCACAAACAATTGCGTATAGTTGCAAATAGTTTGTTTGACTTCCTCTGTAAGTTCATCATTTGCTGAAATAACTTGCACTAACTGTTGAGACAATGCATTCAAATATTCAAAATCATGCATTGAATTAAGAATATTCTCACACATGGATTTTACATATAATGGAGATTTATCCCATTGCGTAAGAGCCAATGAAAATTGGCTTCCATACAGATGTGCAAATACTACATCAGTCTTTATCTTTTTGCCAAGAATATCTTTAAACAGCTTCCTGTTGTCAGCATTCTTAAAGTTGTTATACTTGATTTCAGTAACAACATCGCTCAAAATAAAATGAGAACTGTCCAACTTTATGTCATACCTATTCAAGTCACATAATTCTTTTATGTAACAATCCCAGTATTTCAGCCAATACTTTAATGGTGAATCTGTCGGGTATTTCAATATTTTTCGCAAATTATCATTCATAGATACATACCTTATTGTATTCTTTTTCAATAATTGGTGTTTCAGAATCTACAATCTTTACTTCTTCATAAGTGAGGCCATATAATTTATAGATAAGAAGATCCATCGAATATTCTTCTGAGATTGTATCAATATTTTGTTTTTTCTTAAGACATACATTTTTGCATATAGAACTAATGCTTTCATCAAAAGGGACTTTTATTGGTATTTTCTCTAAATATGTTCCTTTTATCTTTGGGAATGTTTTTCTTTTGTCCTCAAACACATTACTCCAATAAAATTTCATTAATGACGAATTGATTAATGCAAGTGCGAAATACGGATCTATTGACTCACAAACAATCATAAAAGCACTGTTTAACACAGCAAAACCATTAGTATCAATACCACAAACAGGAGTAGAGCCAACTTGTCTTACTAAAACTTTTATTTGTGTATTATGAATAGTTTCATCCCAGCAACCACCACACTTAGCTTCTGTATTAAAATAACAATATAATCCATTATGTGTAGAACCATAAGGTACAATATTTTTCCCCGTAAGACATTTCCTATGATATTTAGTCAATAAGGAAGAATCATAAGTTTCCACGACATCAGATGGATAAATGCTTCTATTTCTTAACTGCATCCCGAACTTTACTTTTGCAAGAGAGCCTAATTCCACACTTCCTGCTTTTATCTTTTTGACCAATACTTGTTCCTCATCGCAACCAAGTGGTTGAATTATTGTTCCTTCTGTTTCAAGATAGTCTTCTCTTAAACAAGTTGAATTGGTTGTAATCTGAAGTTTTTTATTGAGTAAACATGCGGTCTTATATTTGATTTTCCTATCAGGAATAACACCCTTTATCACCTTAATAATACAAGTGTTGACATTCGCAGAAAAAACACTGTCTTCTATATTGATTACCTCATATAAACTATTACTTCTCAGCAAGAAATTCCTCAATGTAATAGTATAATTGTTTGTTAAAAAATTAGATGGATTTATGTAGGTTAGCGTCCCATTATTCTTCAAGATATTTACACCATACTCGATAAAAAGGTGATATAAATCTACCTTATAGCAAGCAACTGAAAAATGTCTCTTATAATAGGCAACAAGATTTTTATCCTCAATATTTTGAATTAATAGATATGGCGGGTTACCAATCACAATATCAAAACCACCATCTTTAAATACCTCTTGGAAATAAGTGTGCCAAAGGAAGAAATCAGCATTTGGAATCTCTATTGAATTTTGAATACCAGCAAGGTAAATACACTGTTTAATGGTAAAATCGATTTGTTGGCGTAGCTTACGCTTTGCTTTGTTATCAGTCACACGATAATAGTCACGGAGCAATTTAGGCAGCTCTTGTGCTTTGGTTGAAACAAACAAGTCATCGCTATGCAAGAGATTTGACAATTCCAATCCTTTATAGCTTTCAACCAATGAGTTACCTTGCATTATCTTGTAGTCAAGGTTTGGTAATGGTTCAGGCAGAACCGAATCTACAACTAATGACAACCAGAAGCGCAAGCGAGCAATATCCACAGCACCTTGTTCTATGTCAACACCATAAATATTATTCTGGATAATATCACGTTTAATCTGTGCATGAGTTTCTTCATTTACGTCTTCTTCTATATTTTCATAAAGGACTTTACGACACGAAAATATTTCATTCATAACGCCCATGGGGAAAGCGCCAGAACCAATAGCAGGATCACACACCTTTACATCTTGAAGGTACTTATTAATCTTTTGGCATGCTTTTACATCTTCTTGTAGTTTATCTGTAAGCTGATGATTGTTTACAAGTACTTTGATGGACTCTTTGTGCTTAGCTGCTACATGTGTACAAAGATAAGAGATAAGGCTTTCCTTACACATATAGCTAACAATCTCCTTAGGTGTATAGAATGCTCCTTTATCCTTATTGTCCTCCAATAGATTCTCGAAAATCTTACCCAACATCTCTGGATCTACACCTATTTCTGCATCATTTGGATCATTTTCATCAATCGTGAAGTTATACTGTAAGAAGAGATTCAGTAAGTCATTGAAATACTTTTTAGGGAAACGTGATTTGGCTTTATCCACTTCTTTCTGTTCGAATAGCTCACCATTCAGATAAGGCACTTTTACTGCACCAATCCCTTTGATATTCGTTTCAAACACATCGTTAGGACGAAGCGTATTTAAACAATTAAAAAACAACGGTTCAAGAACTTTATCTAAGAAATCTTCTTTTTGCTCTTCTGATGCATAATCAAAGAGATGTTGCATGAAATAGGCATCACCGCCAACCCAATCATTTCTATCGGCAGGAACACCCATCCATCCCTTTTTTTGAAGAAACTGAAGAAAAACAATGCGCCCCATTAGATTCTTTACATAGTCACGTATATGCTTTTGCGTCTCTTCTCGACTATTCCATTCTGCAAATTCAGGACCGAAGTAATCCTCATTATCTGCATTCTGGTAGATGAAATCACAGAAACGTTCATAATGATCCTTGTATAGTTTGAAGAACTCTTCAGTAAGTGCTTCTACAGAGAATGCTTTTTTCAATACCTCGAATGACACACCTTCTGAGCGAATTAAGGCAAAACGTTCAATAGCTGTACGATACAGATTATCCTTTTCGCCAAATACAAATGTGAAGCGTTTGGCAGCTGTAACTTCGCCTTTAATATCACTAATCAATGACAAACGCCACTGATTGCCATCAGAGAACACAGCTAGTGCTGCATCAAACTGGCCCCAGTTGGGATTGATAAATGTCTTAACAAGATTACGCAATCCAACTTTCTTACGAGCTACATTGCTGTTGCCAATTTCATAATAGAACAGACCTATGCGATAGTTGTCGTTCGTGTTGAGCGCACCTATGTAGTAACCTTTGTCGCAGTTAGCTGGATCAGAAATAGATTCCGCTTTTGTACGAAGTTCATCTGCTTTAAAGAAATCTTTAAGCATATCAAACCACGTTGTATAATTAAACTTTGCCTGAAACAAAGATTTGAAATCATCTTTTGTGTAATTCATATTCTATCAAATAAAAGATTCAGAAATAATGATTTGTGGGTCTCCGACAGTTACTCTGTCACCATCTTTAACCTTATTTTGTGTATTATACTCTGCTACAAGGGCATCGAGTTTATTAGATAGCAAGAACTCATCTTGCTTCATTCGCACTCGGTCATTCTTGTATTCACGAGATAGTTCTCGTATATAACGTGGCAATTTTTGATATACCCCGACAGTGATGAAAGACATAAGTGCATCACAACTTTTCATAAGTTGGGAGTCTTGTGTGATTTGCTTTATTGTACGAAGAAACTTATTTGCCTCAAGAGACACTTTGTCTAAATCATTACGAACGACGGTATTGGTATCAGCATCTTCCACAAAATCACGAACATACTTTTCTAATGCGCTGTTTACATTCTTATAATGCTTCTCATCATTAGAGAATGGCAATGGTTTCTCTTCAGGTTTGGCACGAAGATAATCTACAGCATCTAAGAAGTCGATGATATTCACCGTATTGTTGTCTGATAGATAGAACTCCGTCTTCACATTGGACGACACAAATACAATTGTCTTGCCTGCTCGATGTTTGTTATCACGTAGCACACGACTCTTCATTGGCAAATTCTTTATCTTGTGATAGAGTTCACGGTTAGTATTATACAAATCACGCACCTCTCTCAGCAATGCAATCTTCTTATCTACAGCGTCTTTAACCTTGCTATCAAACATTTCGAATTGCTTGACGATTTCTTCTTTTGAGTAAATCTGTGCATCTTCTCCAAATGCAGAATGAAAGCCTTGCAGTTTTACCAATGCATTCGCATACAATTTTATTTCACGATCACCCTGCTTTGAAGGGTAGAACATAAAGTTATAGATATTATCTGCCTTAGAACCAATACGATTCACACGACCAATGCGTTGCATCAGTCTTGTTGCATTCCATGGGGAGTCATAATTTATGATGACATTAGCACGATGCAGGTTAACACCTTCAGCAAGTACATCAGAGGTGATAATGATGTTGTATTTACGGCTGGCTGTATCATCATTAGCATCAAAGTTCTCTTTGATGCACTTCTTCATGCTGTCGCGATTCTTTGCTGTTACCATCAATACATCTTCAAGCTTCAGTTCTTTTGTCAATCTTCCATAGAGATAAGTCAAGGTATCAACACTTTCAGAGAACAATACCAACTTCTCCTCAGGATTAATTTTCTTATTTAAAAACTCATTAGTCAAGTGAGCCTTGAATTCATCATATTTTGGATCTTCATTCTCATTTGCCCAATCAGCATTCAATACCTTAAGAAGCTTTATGTCGTTCTCAAGCATCTCTTTAAATGAAGGATCAAAATCCTCTGCTTTGAATAAAAAATCACTTTTGTTATAACCTTTAGAAATGGCAAACTCAATAATTTCGTCAAGCTCCATATCTTTCATCATCAAGTCTTTGACATTGAGTTCTGGAGCAATCACAATTTTATCTTCATCGAACATCTTTATCATATCCTCAGTGATACGCAAGAGTGTAGCCAAAGACTTCTTGAAAGCATAGAAAGAACTTTCTAATCGTTTAACCATGTGTACACGATAGATACCAGCCAGCGTTTGAGCTATATGAACGGCATTACCAAACTGACTGCGCAGCTCTGGTTTAAGGAACTCAATAGCACGATAACGAGCATACTCCAAATGTTCTGGATTTTCTTCATCGGACAATGTCGCGAGTGTTTCAAAAAACCTCTTGCTTGTTACTGCGCTCATCTTGTATTCCAATGGAACAGGAGGCAAAATACTTGGGAACGTAATACCTTGTTCTTTAATGTCGTTATTATAGTCTATATCATTGATAATATTGTTTCGAGTACGACGGACTGTAACCTTATCAATGACTTTCTTTCTTATGTCATCGTAGAGTTTATCTACATCTTCTGTCACATTACGATTTTCACGTTCTTTCATCAACTTTTTATAATCCATGATAAATGGAGTAAAGAACGCCTTCAAGTTTGGCACTCCATCAATAGTACATGTCTGACTATTTTGGAATAATAAAAGTTGATTTAATAGATCCTCAGGACGATTATTAAGAGGAGTTGCAGAAAGCAGCATGATGCGCTTTTGAATACTTCTAAGCAATCCTGGATTTGAGCAAGGAGCCTTGCATATCTTCTGCAACTCATCATACTTGCTTGCACTATCACTGCGGAATCCATGAGCTTCATCCACAATAATAAGGTCATAATCTTCTTTGTCCTTATATTGGTCTTTACCTTCAAGTATTTTACTCAAGCTACCATTGGTTACAAATTGTGCATGCTTCCTGATGCCAAATAACTTAAATGTACCTTTCCAGTTATCTTCAAGAGCAGGAGGATAGACAACAAGGATATTAGTATTTCTGCCGTTAGCTTCTATATAGCGCTTGGCTATCATAGTAGCAATCATGGTTTTACCAAGGCCCACAACATCAGCAAGGAAACATCCATTGTGCTCCAATAGCATCTGATAGCCTTGAATGACTGCGTCCTTTTGATACTTCAAATCCTTTACACCATCGGGTAACTGAATCGTAAAATCATCTTCAACCTGATCTCCAAACGCATCAATTAATACTTTTATGAATAGTTCGTATGGTGTAGGCTGATAACCCAAATATGTCTTTTTCTTAAATGCGTCAATGTCATTGATAGTCAATGGTACACCTTCTTCCCAAAGGCGCATAAACTCATCGTGGCAATAGTTTACATCATCATAATCCTTCATAGATACATTCAACTCATAGCGCGGTGGTTGTGTAAGTCCAAGACCTGAATCAGAAATGTTTGAAGACCCCATAATAACCCAGCCATCACTGCTTTCATTGTGATTGGTAGGCAAACATAGATAGAATTTAGCGTGTAGGTTCTTTGATGTATGAATTCTCATTTGCAAGCGACCATCAGCAATGTCTTGAAACATGGTTAAGATACCTTCTTCTACCTCTGGTGAATATCGAGCATTTTTTATATCATCTACAAAATCCTGTTCGTAAATGCTTTTAGCCTTCTCTTCGTCTGATAGGAAGAGCAATGCCTTATTGTGTTTACGGAAAATATCATCAATATTAATACCAACCAATATCTTTATCTCTTTCACATCATTACCATCGCCACCTTCCAATTCCTTTCGAAGTTTGAAGTAACCTGACGAGCGAAAGAAGCCAACGACAGCCAAAAATCGGTCGAAGTTTGACATGTTTTGAGCAATTGCTTTCAACTTATTGAAAAGCGAATTGCCTTCTGAATTATTAAAGAAGTGTGTAGTTGCCATATTTAGTTGTTGTCTATTTTTAATCTGTACTATCCACAATCAAATCTTTCATGCTAACTGAAAGACAATCTGAAATCAGCGCCAACACTTCCAATGAAGGTTGTTGCCGGTTCGCACAATAAGCATTCACGGTACTAAAACTTTTGCCTATTTTTTCTGCCAAATCTGTCTGAGAAATACCTTTCTCTACAAGAGCTACTTTGATTCGATTCAGTTTCTTTGCCATTGTTTGTTTATTTGCCTGTAAAGGTATAACGTTTTACGTTAAATAGCGCATATTTTCGCATATTCCTTCTGCTTTGCTGTATATTTTACTGCTAGAATGATGAATTAGTATGTTTTTTACACCATTATATCTCAATAGAACGGCTTTTGCAAATAACAATTTATTAAAAGGAGGTGGTTTGAAATCACTCCCTTATAAAGGCTCAAACGAAAGGGGTAGCCAAATCGTCCACCCTTTAAATCGGTTTTATCAAGCACTCAAGCT
>CAYYAL010000049.1:0-9104 GCA_964469445.1 uncultured Muribaculaceae bacterium | reverse complement strand
TAGATGCAGTTAAGTTAGATATAGTATAACCATTACCGTCTAAAGTACCTGCAAAATTTTCGATAGAAGTGTAATTAGAAACACCTGAAAAATCAATATCATTCATTAAAATAAAATTGCCTGCAGGATCTGCATTTATAGCATTTATAAACTCATTTACATCATTAATTTGTGTTATACTGATATCAGGAATTATACGAGAAATTGATGTTATAAGTTTTGAAGAGCTTGTACTTGAATCAGGTTCTGTTATTGTTGAAAGTGTATAAGGTTGTTCAACAGAAAATGAATAAGAATATGTTGTTGTCCCCGGAATTGTTAATGTTGAAGATGTCGTTGGATCTGTTACAGAAAAATTGTAGGTTGTTTCACCCGGAATTGTTATTGTTGAAGTTGTAATAGTCGGCATGTTTGATAATGAAGGCAAAGCATTACCTGCATTTAAAGTCCAATTTGACCATAAAGGATCTGTTCCTGAGGTTACGAGATTTTGTAATTCTGCGGTTGTTTTTCCTGTGATACCGGAATTTGAACCGGTTGCTACCGCATTAGCACTTGATAAATCAGAATTGTAATAAGAATTTGTAACTGTTCCGTTATTAGCTCCGACAAATGATGCAACATGTCCGCTTGTTCCGTTAGTTAAAGTCATTGATGAGTAAGAATTTGATATCGTTCCGTTATTTACTTCGGCAAATCCTGCTTGATATTTTCCTGTTCCGGCTGTGCCTGAAAATGTCATGCTTCCTGTTGCATAAGCATTTGAAACAGTACCTTTATTTGTATTTACTAAACCTGCTCCATTAGTTGCACCTGTTGCGTTTACTGTCGCATAAGCCGTATTGATTTCAGAACCGACCTCGACAGTTGATACCAATCCTGCAACTGTTGCAATACCCCTTGATGTTACATTTGCATAAGAGTTTGTTATAGAAGCAGAGGATTCGCTAATACACTCGGATATTCCAGAGACAGAAGAGTTTGAATACGTTGATGAAGCTGTTATATTAGCGAAAGAATTAGTGATATTTGCGTCTAAAGCAGTACTAACAATTCCAGCAAATCTTACATTGTTTGCTGTAGCAGTCATTGTTGTATTTGCATAAACAGAATTAAAATTAGTGACTTCAGAAGCTAACACCAATCCGGCTCCTATTGATGAAGCATTAATTGTACTGTCTGAAATTCCGATATTGTCGAAGGTTGAGTTATCTGCACTTAAAACAAGTCCGGCAACACTTTTACCACTTAAATTAAAGTTTTCGATTTTTAAATCTTTAAATGTCGCTCCGTCTGTTGCTGTAAACAAAGCGTAATTTCCACTTCCTGCATCTACTGTTAGGTTTTCGAGAGTATATCCGTTTCCGTCAAGGGTTCCGTTAAAAGATGCGATTGATTCAGTATAACCTGAAAAATCAATGTCGTTCATCAATATAAATTTGTCGTTACTTGTCGCACCTTCTAATTGTGCAAAAAATTCTTCTGCAGATGTTATTGCTATATAACCATCAGGTGCCGTTGTTTGATTTGTAACAGGTTTTATTAAATCTACAGTCGATGTTGTTGTTGAAGTTGTTGTAGTTGAATCTGTGAAGATGCTCGCTCCGTTATATGTTGTTGTTTCTTGTATGTTTTTTATTTCTGCTAACTTTGCATCAGCTATTGCTTGAAGTGCATTTCTTTTAGCAGTTGTTATACCGCTTTGAGTTGCTTCTGTCGTTAATGATTGAACATCTGATAATAAAGATTTTATTGTTTTAACTTTATCTGAAGCATAGCTTACAAAACTTGTTGCAGATTGTGTATTGTTTAATGCATCAGAATAAGTTAATATGTTTGCCTTTTGGGTGTCTACTTGTGCAACTATTTCGTTAACTTTTTTTATTACAGCAGAAGTATCAGTCTTAAGCATTGTTTTTTTAAGAATATTGTTTAAATGCGTTAAAGACTGGCTGTTAGCTGAAGCTAAAGATAATTCATAGATTGAACTTATTGACATATTCTCGTATCCCTTATACACTCTTTTCCCAGTTTTCGACTTTTTTTATCAAAAACTTTAGTATTTTAAATTATATTTTTACAAAAATTTACATATAGAAATGATTAAAAAATATTATGATTTGGGGTGAAAAAAGTTTTAAATTTTTTTAAAAGCTTTATAAAAATTTTTCCGCACCCTCGTCCAGTGTCAAAGAGGGTCAAAAGCGTCGTTTAGCCCCTCTTTTCACCTCCGCAAAAGTCGGGTACGAAAAAATCAAGAAAAAAGCTTTATAAAAATTTTTCCGTACCCTCGTCCAGTGTCAAAGAGGGTCAAAAGCGTCGTTTCGCCCCTCTTTTCACCTCCGCAAAAGTCGGGTACGAAAAAATCAAGAAAAAAGCTTTATAAAAATTTTTCCGTACCCTTGTTTGCAATACTTTTTGCTACATGATAAAATTCAGAGATGAAGAAGTTTGCAGTAAGAGTTTTAAAAAATGCGTATCATCCTCTAAATGTTCCGGAATCAATTGATTTAGAAGATGGACAGATGATTTTGGTTCGTACTGAAAAAGGTGAAGAAGTTTTTAAGGCTTTTTTGGTTAATTCCGAAATTTCTAAATTTTGGGAAAAATTAAAGCCAGAAACCCTTACTGTTATAAGAACGCTCTCTCAGCGAGATATTCAAACGCTTGAAGAAATCAGACATGAAGAAGTTACTTCATTTTTTAAATGTCAAGAGCTTGTTAAAAAACATAAATTGGGAATGAATTTAGTTCAATGCAAGATTACTTTTGATAGAAAAAAAATAACTTTTTATTATACTGCGGCAGAAAGAGTTGATTTCAGAGAACTTTTGAAAGATTTAACGCAAACTTTTAAGCGTGTGAGAATTGATTTAAGGCATATTGGGGTTAGAGATGAAACCTCAATTATAGAAGGTAATGGAATTTGCGGAAGACCTTTTTGTTGTTGTTCTTTTTTGAGAAAATTTGAAACAATTAATGTGAAACTAGCAAAAGACCAGAACATGCCGATATCTCCCGGAAAAATTTCCGGAACTTGCGGAAGATTGTTGTGCTGTTTGACCTATGAATATTCAAACTATTTATCAATAGCCAAAGAATTACCGCCTATCGGAGCAAGTGTTATGACGTCCGATGGTTTGGGAAAAATTTTTGCCTTGCAATTTCTTAAAGGAACTGTTAATGTAAAACTTGAGGACGGAACGGTTAAGGAATTTAATAAAGACGATTTGGAAATGGTTGATACGGACGTTAATGTGGAAATTAATATACAAAATTCTTTAGCTTATCAAGAAGATACTGATAATATTGATATATCTCAATTAGAGGATGATAAAAACAGTTCAACAGGTAACGTTTAAATTAAGAGGATTTTAGAATGCAAAAAATAAAAATCGAGTTAGATGAAAAATTTTTGAATAAATTTTTTGGTCTGACAAATACTCCTTATAAAATTGAAACTTTAACTTTAATGTCATTGAGAGCTCAATTAGAAAATATCGAAGATGAATTGACTTCAAAATATATTGCCAATTACGAAAAAAAAGAGAAAAAGGACGTTGAAGAAAAGAAGATTGTAGAAGAAGTCAAAAAAAAGCAAGAAATAATGTTAGCACCGGAAAAAATTCTGATTTATAACCATATCGGACTTTTTTCTTATCAAATCAGCGATACATTTAAACGATTGGGGCATCATGTTGTTTGTACAAAAAAAATTGATGAAGCACTTAAGCTTTTGAAGGAAGAAGAAGATTTTACTTGGCTTATAACAAATATTCATTCTTCGACAATTGATGACGATATTAATTTTATAGAAACAGTAAATTTTTTGGTTAAGAAAAAAATTCTTGATTGTAATGTTGGTATAGTATCTTTAACAATGGAAGATGATTTTAAAGAGCAGGTTAAAGATTTGAATTTAAAATTTTGTATTAAAAATGAAAAAGATTGGAAGAAAAAATTAAAAAAAGAGATTGAAAAATACACGAGAGAAAAAAAGGTTATAATAGAAGTGGAGAGTGAATCGTAATGTTTGGAATTATATTGGCAGGTGGTTCCGGAAGTAGACTTTGGCCGTTATCTAGAGAATTGTATCCAAAACAACTTTTGAATTTAAGTAAAAATCAAGAAAACTCAAATAGTTTGTTGCAATCAACTTTCCAGCGGCTATCAGGGTTTATGCCGAAAGAAAATATTGTAAGTATTACAAATACGAAGCATTTTTCAAATGTGAAAATGCAGTTAGATGATTTATTTAATAATTCAACAGTTTTAGCGGAACCGATTTCAAGAAATACGGCACCGGCGATTGCACTTGCGACAAAATATATCGTGCAAAATTCCGAAGAAAATGACCCTATTATAATTGTTTTGCCTTCCGATCATTTAATTAAAAATACGGAAAGTTTTATAAATACCGTTAAAAAGGCTGAACAACTGGCAAATGAAGGTTATATAGTAACTTTTGGGATAAAACCTTCTTATCCTGAAACAGGTTATGGTTATATAAACATTTTGAAAGAGCCTTTAGGGGAAGGGTTTAAGGTTAATAAATTTGTTGAAAAGCCTAATTTAACCACGGCAGAAGAATATCTTAAAGAAGGAACTTATTATTGGAACGGCGGAATTTTCATGTTTAAGGCTTCCACTATGATAGAAGAAATTTCAAAATATGCTTTTGAAATAAATAATTTGATGCACGAATTCGATTTTGAAAACGGTTCACAAATTGAGTATACAAAATTTGAAAAAATGCCTAATATTTCAATAGATTATGCGGTCATGGAAAAATCAGATAAAATTGCACTTGTTGAAATGGAAAGCGATTGGAACGATTTGGGTTCTTGGCAATCGATTTATGACATAAGCGAAAAAGATGAAAATGGAAATGTTTTTATCGGGCAGGTTATTGATGAAGGTTCTAAAAATACATTAGCTTATTCATCGTCAAAATTGGTTACTACGATAGGTTTGGATAATGTCGTTGTGATTGAAACAGAAGACGCAATTTTGGCTTGTGATAAAAATAAAACACAAGATGTTAAAAAGATTTTTGAAAAGCTTAAACAAGAAAATAACGATGCTCATCTGGTTCACAAAACGGTTTACAGACCTTGGGGTTTTTACACTGTCTTAGCTCAGGGTGATGGATTTTTAACCAAACTTATACACGTTGGAAAAGGTCAGAAATTATCCGTTCAATCGCATAATCACAGAAGCGAGCATTGGGTTGTGTTATCAGGAATGGCAAAAGTTGTTTTAGGCGGAAAAGAATACATTCTTGATGCCGGAAATTCTATTGATATCCCTTTAAAAGCAATTCATTCGTTACAAAATCCTTATGAAGATGAACTCGAAATTATTGAAGTTCAAAAGGGTGATTTGTTGATTGAAGAAGATATTGTAAGATACGAAGATATTTACGGTAGAGTTTAATTTCTGATGAAATTTGTAGAATTCTCAACAAATACAGGTGAAGTTAATATGCAAATTGATGAGGATTTGCTTAATTTTGCTATAAAAAATAAGTTGCATGAACCTATTTTTAGGCTTTATGCTTGGAAGCCGGCATGTGTTTCTTTAGGCAGAAATCAAGACGAAAGTTTTCTTGATATGGATTTTTTAAAATCTCAAAATATTGATGTAGTTAAGAGATTAACCGGTGGAAGGGCTTTGTTGCATGATAATGAAATTACATATTCTTTTATTTGTCCCGTAAATTATCTCAAAAACGGAGAACATGTAATAAGTTCTTATAAGGAAATATCTAAAAATTTAATTAATGGATTTAATAGTTTACGGATATTTCTTAATTTTGGTAATAAAAAACCTCATACAAAATTTGATTATTGTATGTCTGTTTCAACAGGTGCTGATTTAAGTTATAATGATAAAAAATTAATAGGTTCGGCTCAATTTCGAAAAGAAGGTTATATCTTGCAACACGGCTCGATTTTGTTTGATTATGATAAGGAACTTATTGAAAAAATTTTTGGTGAGAAAATTGAAGATAATACCATTACGACTGTTAAAGAAATAAATCCTGATTTGGATATAAAAATGGTTTGTGAGGCTTTGAAAAATGCATTTTTGCAATGATTTATTAAAAACAGAATTAGAAAATTTTAACTTTTCTCTAAAAAAAATATTTTTAGAGACAGAAGAAAATTTAGGCGAATTTTTAATTGAATTTTCTACGAAAAATTCAAAAAAAATTCGCCCCATAATTTGTTACTTACTTTTAAAATCACTAAATTCAGAAATAAAAATTGAGCAAGAAGAAGTTATTTTAGTAACAGAACTGGTACATGACGCATCGCTTATACATGACGATGTTATTGATAAATCAGAAGTAAGACGTGAAGGAAATTCTTTAAATAAGAAATTTGGAAACAGTTTGGCCGTTATTTCCGGAGATTTAATTTTATCGCTTGCGATGAAAAAATTGATTTCATTGAATTCATTTGAAATTTTAAATATTTATACAGAAACGATAAAAAGCATGTGTGATGCAGAAATTAATCAATATTTTAAAAAATATAAAATGCCGACTTTAGAAGAATATATTGAAAAATCGAAGGAAAAAACAGCATTATTATTTGTAAGTGCAATAAAATCTTTGGTAATTTTTGATGATAATTTAAAAAAATATAAAAAAGAGTTGGAAGATTTTGCTCTTAATTTTGGGATAGCTTTTCAAGTCAGAAATGATATTAAAGATGTTCTTGATAAAAAGTTTAATGATAAAAAAGAAGGCATTTATACTTGTTATGAAATTTTTAATAAAAGTATTGAAAAATCAAAGGATTTAATGGATAATTATTTTGAGGAAGCTATAAGAAAAATTGAATTTATAGAAAATAACGATTATAAAAAGGCTATACTCAAGTTGATAAATTTTTTGAGAGAGATTTAATGGATTTAGAAGAGATAAAAACTAAAATAAGGACAAATTTTAAACCGTTTATGAAAGAAACGATTGAAACGATTGTTTTTGTAGTTGTGATGGTTATAATAATAAGATTTTTTATCGGTGAAATAAGATGGATACCGTCAGGGTCAATGAAACCTACATTAATAGAAAAAGACAGAATTTTTGTAGAGAGGTTCAGAAGATTTTATAAAACTCCTGAAAGAGGTGATGTAATGGTGTTTTACCCGCCGAATACAGAGTTAAAAATGGATTTTCTTTCAGTATTTGAACGATTAACAGGATTTTTCTGTAAAGATATAGCTTATATAAAAAGAGTAGTGGGGCTTCCGGGAGATACTGTTGAAATAGTGAGGGAAGCCGACGGAAGAAGTTATGTTAAAATAAACGGAAAAGAATATAAAGAAGACTATATTCTTGATGAATATGATTATATTCCATGTATGAAAGATATGTACTGCGGGCCGTTTGTATTGCCTGAAGGAAAATATTTTATGCTTGGCGATAATAGAGGAAATTCGCAAGACGGAAGATTTTGGGGATTTCTTGATGAAAACAGATTTGTAGGCAAGGCAGAATTTTTGTTTTGGCCTGTGATGAGAATGAAAAAATTGTAAAACTGAAAACAGAATAGAACATACGTCGGTGTGGTGGAATGGTAGACACGTGCGTTTAAGGGGCGCATGCTGAGAGGCATAAGGGTTCAAGTCCCTTCATCGACATTTATTTTAAAAGAAAAGAGGATTGTATGAAAATAAAAATTTTAATCACATTATTTGCTTTAATAACTTTTGCATTAAATGTAATGGCGGCACCATTAAAAGCAGATGCAAAAACTAAAAGAATTCCTGCAGGAACAATGTTTAAATTGCAACTTATTGATCCTGTTACGACAGAATTCGGAAATGAAGGCGATTATTTCAGTGCAATGTTGATTGAAGATCAAAAATCTTCAACAGGTGTAATTTTGCCTGCGGGTTCAATTTTAAGAGGAAGTATTGATAAAATTAAGCCAAGTAAAAGGCTTTCTCGAGGTGCAGTTTTGTATCTTGATTTTGACCATGTTGTAACTCCAAACGGAAGACAAGTTCCTCTTAATCTTGGAGTAACAAATAGAAATAAGATAACTTATGATGGCGGATTGTACGAAGCAAAAGGTTATGGCGAAGCAATTACATTAAATGCCAAAAAAACTGCAGAAATTACAAAAAAAGCAACGAATTACGGACTTGATGTTGAGCCGAAACCTTTGGCATTTGTAACTGTTCCTGTTTGTGCGTTTGGCGGAGCAATCGGTGGCGGTGCTTATTTTTTAGGCGACAGTGTTATTGATTTATTCAGAAAAGGTGCAAATGTAAATCTTCAACAAGGTCAAATTATTGATGTAGTACTTTCTTCACCTATTGACGTTCCTGTTCAATAATTTATGAAAAAATTTTCTTATGGCGAAAAAGAGTTAAATTATCTTTGTCAGGATTTAAAACTGGCTAAGTTGATTGAAAAGTATGGATTTATTGAGAGAGAAGTTAAATCAAATATTTTTTTAGCTGTTATAGAAGGCATTCTTGCTCAACAAATTTCTAATAAGGCGTTTGAAACGGTTTTAGACCGTTTCAAACGCCTTATTAATTTAATTGTAACTCCTGAAAATGTAGCAAAATTTTCAGCGGAAGAATTGAAAACTTGCGGGATATCGTTAAAAAAAGCTACTTGGATAAAAGAGTTTGCTGAAAAAGTTAAAAATAAAGAATTTGATATAGAGAAACTAAAAAGGCTTGAAGATGAAGATGCTGTAAGAATATTAATTTCATTGAATGGAATAGGCAAATGGACTGCACAAATGATTTTAATCTTTTCACTTGAAAGAAAAGACATTATAACGCTTGATGATTTCGGAATAAGAAAAGGAATGAGTGTTTTGTATGGAGTGGAAGACGTTAAAAAATTAAAAACAATCGCAAAAACATATTCTCCCTATGGCACAATCGCTTCATTTTATATTTGGGAATTCGCTAATAAACTTTAATTATAATTTATGTTATAATAATTAAATGGGAAGTAATTTAAATTTTATCGATTTTTGTTCAGGTGTAGGCGCTGGTAGATTAGGTTTGGAATTAGCTGGGTTTGAATGTTTGAGGCATAGTGAAATTGATATAAAATCAGATAAAAC
>CAYYAL010000048.1:0-9122 GCA_964469445.1 uncultured Muribaculaceae bacterium | reverse complement strand
AATCATATCATATCATATCATATCATATCATATCATATCGGACATTATAACTGCCTTTGAGGCATTTTAAACTCGTATTTACATTTCGTTACATTTAAATCGAAATTTGATGAAACATCACATACAACAAATCCGTTTCAAACGCATCTGTTTCTCCGCTCAAAACTTCTTCCCTCAACTGATTTCGCAATCCAATCAATCCTTCTGCCTGAATTCCGTTTATAAATGTTTCATGTTTTGTTTGTTTATTAAACGTTTTATAAACAGTTTTATTACTAAAAATAAGTTCTTTCGGAACTTCCTTTAAATCAGTAATCACTTTTGTTTTAACTTTATCAGGCTTTTTAGCATTAGCGAATTCTTTTTGAATTTCCTCTTTCATTTTCATTTTAATAAGTTCGGCAAGTGATAATTTACTTAAAAGCCTCTGTTCATTTTGTTCTTCCATATTTTTTCCTTTATATTTTATATTAAATCTTCGTCTAAATTCTTTATAGTAATAATTTTTGTGTCATCAAGAATTTTTTCTTCCTCTTTAAATCCGAGATATTTACATAAACTTTCCAAAGCTCGAAGTCCTGCGGTTGTATCTCGCAACTTTTTTTTGCCCGTAATGTTACCTTCTTTATCCAAAATATCTTCTTCCGACAAAGAAAATTCGGCTATTTCAAGAAGCTTATGTACGACATAAGCCTTATGAACCCGAAGCGAAGAAATTTGTTCCCTCAATTGGATTTTAATTTCTTTTATAATCAAAGCGTTTGACAAAAGGTGTTCCGCAACAGTTTTTAAATCATCTGATTTATAACCTGCTTTTTTAGCGGAAAGCTCGCCATCAAGGGTTTTTATATATTCTGTAATAAACTTTTTTTGTAATTTTGTTAACTTATTCATTTTACATTTCTTATTATTATTTGTGTTTTCTGAAAAAAAATTGTATAATAGTTTTGCTATTTATATTTCGGCTAGTGTAAAATCTTAACAGGGGGGATAGAAGAAAAATTAGTTAGTTTTGCCTTTTGGCATGTTACTTTCTGTTTTCTTTTATAATAAAAACTTCCCTGTTTTTTATTGCCTTGAAATAGTTATTTTTGGAATTTGCACCGTCGTTGATATTAATTTTGAACGCATATTCGCCAAAGCTTGTTTATACATTGAAAACCAATAATTAAACTTTTCATGCTCAGGATTTGCCTTTATTTTCATACATGTTCCGTAAACCAAAATCGGCTCTGCAAAAGGCATAGGAATTTGTGTAATATCATCTTCCGTCTGCATTTGTGAAATATCCGCCTCCGATACATTTTGAGCAAAATTATTTGTATAATAAACAATTTCCACCGTTTTATTTTCCGGAAATTTCGGCAAAAGAATTTTATCATTAAAAATTGTATAAGTATTTGATGAAGCATTCCCTAACAAAAATTCTTCAAAATCAGCGGTATAATCATATTTTTGATTATCTATCAACAACGTATTTATCTTTCCGTTAATTGAATTTGTAAGTTCACCGGTGTTAGCAGGCAATGTAAATTCACTTTTTCTCAAAAGAAAATTCCAATTATCAGAGCTTAAAACCTCAGCATTTATAATATTCAAAATATTTTTAATCTTGTCATGGTCATTTTTCGTCAGCTCACTGAAATTATAAACTTTTTGATAATTCAATTCCGTTAAACATTTTTTTATCAATTCAAAATAAGTAATCATTTTTAATCCTTTCCGTAAAAGACTGAAGTGGGGGTAAATACTTTAACTTACTCCCGCTTCAAGCCTACTTTATAAGTCCTTTTTTAAGTTGATTCATAATCACAGACTCATATTTTTTAAATTCCGCACCTGATAAATTGCCGATTTGCTCTCTTGTAAAAATACGACCGCCGTTTTTTGCAGAAGAATTGCTCTGTGCATTAACTTTTAACTTTTCTTTTGCAACTTCGTTGCCTTTTTGTATTTTCTGTTCATATTCCTGAATTTTTAAATACTTTTCAATCGCATTTTTTTCAAGATTTTCAACTAATTTTGCTATTTTTGAAAGCTCATCTTTATCAAGAAAAAATTCACCTGTTTTTAAATAATTTAAAATATCTTCCCTCTGAGTAAAAAATCCTGAATTTTCCTCATCAAACTCGGAAAAAACAGCCTTTTTTTCTCGGGAGGCAACAAGCTGTGATTTCGGATTATTAATTTCACCTTGTACAACACTATCAAACGCATTTTTCAGTACAACTTGCTTTAAATTTTGAGCTTGCGTAAAATTTATAAATCCCATTTTTAAAAGATTTTCAATATTCTGAAAATCTTTATTCACAATATTTTGCACATTTTCTTTAATATTTTCCTGTGCATTAATTTCTTGCTGAAATAAGTTTGATTTATCTTGATTTACAGACAAATCAAGCCTCTTATTGATATCCTCAATTGTTACAGGTGTAGGTTCTTCAGAAAAATTTTTTTTATCAGACTTAATTTCTTCTTTTTCTGGAACAACCTCTTGATTATCAGCTAAAGATGTATTTTCTATACTATTTTCTTTTTGTTCAATTTCAATATCCATTTAAACCTCATTTTGTATTGATTTCATATAAGCAACTGCCTCTTCAACAGCCCTATCAATAAATTTACCCAAAATTATAATTATAATTTTTTTAAAAGGTTCCATAACCGGCAATTTCGACACAATAAATTCTATTGCAAGAATTTTCTTTTCCTGTCCGTTAGAACTGCCCAAAGCATCTTCCGCCATTGTAACAGCACTATATGCAATCTCTTTTATTTCTTCTTTCAAATTTTCAAACATATTTCCTACTTTCTTTCCTTTAGGGGAAGAGGGCGGGTTATAAAATAACCCGCCCTCTTAAATTTAATCCAGCATTTTACGAAGTTGGAAGCGTCATAACCATTTTAGCTAAAGCTTTAGGTTGAACAGTTTTTGCACCATATAAATAAAGACCTCTAACTAAATCGGAGAAAGAATCTTTATCTCTAAGTGTTTCTATCTTTGCAAGTTGAGAAGCAAAAGTTATTGCTTCATTAGTCCCTGCAAGAACGTAATAATTATTACTTACTGCAGTTAAATTAGTACTGACAAGCACGTCCATGCCAGCGATTCTACCGATAGAACCTTCTCTTAAAGTTGTATCAGCAACGTTATAAGCACTAATAAATTCGCTGCTTTGTAATAAATATTTTTCAATCGTAGGGTTAATAACGACCCAAGGTTTTTGCCCGTTAGAAACAGCATCAGCACTTTTAAGCTTTTCTGCCAAACCTACAAAATCAGCATATATAGTTGAAGAACTCAACGTAACAGGAGATGCTGCAGAACCTACAACGTTATTCACATCAACATTTGCATGCATTCCTAAAAGATATGAATCTTGAACGACTTCCAAAGCTTTCTTTGCTTCTTGCAAATGTGCTTCCATAATAGATTGATTTGCTTGAGCCGCAGAAATATCATTAATTTTAAATGCAAAGAATTTCTTTTGGTCAATTTCCAAATCTTGAGATGTCGGAGATAATTCATTATAAGTAATATTTGAAGAGCTGACGGTCGAAATAGTAACCGCAGCTGGAGTAATAATTTTTACCTTATCCCCTTGATTTTTAATTTCGCCTTCCCAATTTCTGTTTACACATTGAAGCATAACGCAGTTTTTGTCAAGCATTGTTGTTAATTTTTGGCTCCATATTTCAGGAACAAATACATCATAAGCCATTTTTTAATTTCCTTTCTTTCTTAAATGTAATAATTTATGTGCGGGATTTAAAAATTCAATCCAAATTTAATCTAAAAATATCTGTTTAAATTCCAATCCGATAATAGCCAAACCTTGTTCCGGCAAATTTCCTTCAACACAAAGTTGAATTGCATAATTAGCACCTGAAATTTCTGTTTTTTTAGTACCTTCAGTTAAAAATGCCCAATTTGAAAGATTATCGTCATCGTCATTCCAATAAACATTACGATTACTTTCAAAATCATCTGCCCAAATCATATTATCGCTGTTTGATGATAGAACAAGTTCCAAATCATCTTGAAATTCACTGTCATAATTTTTGTAAACAGAAAAATTAAAATTATTATCAAAACTTTCATCTAAAACAAAATAAAATTCATCAACACATTTTCGACAATTCGGTTCACCCAAGATTAAAAACGGAGATTTCCACATAAAATCAATTGCAGTTCCGTTAAATGTCGAAGAAAAATCTTCTAAATAAATATTGCCCTGATTATCAGCAGTTAAAATATTATCGCCGAAGACAGTTGCACAAGTAATATTTTGAGGCAAAACTCTCTTATACCAAGATTTATTAATATAATCATTTATCCAAATCGTATGGAAATAACTATCGCCCAAATAAGGCATAAAATACCAAACCTGATTACGCTTTTCATAATGAATAGCAATGACATCTTTCATTCTGTTCGCTTCAAATTTATCAAACTCGGATTTTATTTTAAGCGTTATTTCATCGCCCAATTGTATTTGATTTAAGTCGCCAACCTGTTCAAGTGCGAATATTCCGTTATTCAGAAAGTACTGTTTATTCAAAACATTAATAACTCCGTTTGCACTAAAACAACCCTTATCAGCAAAAGGTACAACTGCAAAATCATCAGGAGAAGTTCCTGTCAATAAATAAACCATATTCCTTTTATAAATTGCTAGATATTCTTTATAAGGCTTTAATGCGGTTATATCGTCAGTATCCGTATAAAAATCAGCGATATAACCCGCATCATTTTCTGTTGCAAAATCATTATAAGTTCCCAAAGCTGAAAAATAAATTTTTGAACCATCAGCAACCCAGACCCTACCTTTATGAACTGCTACTATATCAGATTTTACATCTTCATTATTCCCATCTGTTAAATTACAATCTTCAATCGTTAAATCTTTTTTCACAAAAAACATAGCGTCATTAGGACTTGCAACTAAAATTCCATCAAGAAAATTTATAAAATTCGGTTTTCCGCTTATAGTCCTTGATAAAATATCATTGGCGTTATTTGCCGGATTGTAGACATAAAGATTTCCAGCTACCGTTGAAATTATAATCCGCCTACTCTTTTTCATTTCAAAAAGAGAATTGATGATTTCCTCTGAAGGAAGCGTAAAAAATAACGAATTTCCTTTTTGTTTAACAATTCCTTTATTTTGAAGGATTTCAACATTTTTAGAATCACTCCAATAAATTTTTTTGACATCTAATCCCAAATCAGTCTTTGTGGAAGCAAAATTAATTCCACCCGCCAAATCATAAAAAAATGCTTTCATATAAAACCTTTCTAATTACAAATGTTTTTCTTGAATTTTCTTGTAATACCACTTAACTTTTGAACGAATAAAACTCCCGACATCAGCCTTATTAACCCAACTGTAAGAAGGTATAAAATTAATATCAATTTTGCCCCGACTTGTTGTTTTCGGATTTTTCAACCCGAATTCATAATGAGTAAGAACCGTTTCCGGAGTAATTTCAATTTCATATTTAAGTGCAAGCATTGCGACCAATTCCATCGTTGCCTCAAATTGCCTTGCAGTTATAGGAAATTTTCCTTGTTTATTTTTACCTTCAAAGCCGAACATCGCACACATTGAAACCCCAATTGAGCCTGTATTTCCGCCACCGGTATGAGTTGCATACAATCTTGATTTACAATTCAAATTAGCTTCCGGTTTAAATTTACCCAGATAAACTTTCCCTAAATTATCAACCAAATAGTGATAACATTCCTTTTCAAAGACGGTCGGAACATAAGTTCCGGCCGTCCAATGTAAAATTATTCTTTTCATTTTAATCCTCTCAAGCTAAGACTAAACAATGCTTTCTTATATAAGTTGCGACTGCACTTGTACGATTTCTGGCATTACACTTTAACATAATCCTTGAAACATGCGTTTGCACGGTTCTCGGCGATATTTTTAATTTACAAGCTATTTCTTTATCGGAATATCCCCAACTTAACAGTTCAAGAATTTCCAATTCCCTAGCGGACAATTTCATCAATAATTTCCTTCGCTATTTTTAAAGACAACGTGTAGCAGTCTTCATTGTACCTAAATTAATTCTATTTTCCTTAATGTATTTTCATTAATAAAAATCGGAGAAAATAAATTTTCTCCGAATGAGTAAGATAATGAAGTGAGAAAATCTCACGTTTATATGGTTAGTCAGGAGTTATTTATTTTTAATCATTTTCAAACAACCCAAGTTTCATGGAACTAAGATTGGAATAACATTTTTTTATTACCCCGTATTCACTGTAACGTAAGTAAAAAGTTCCACCTGATATATTTTTTTTATAATTAGGATTTTCTTCAAAAAGAATAAATTTTTTAATTTTCTCAAAAAATTTCATAGCTTTTTGATTAATTTTTCTGATAGAAGAAACATTTCCGTCTAAATCAATTCTTGTAAGTTGAACGACCTTATGCCCGCATTTCGGACATTCTGCCAAAACATCTACAATTGAATTAATATAACCTTCCTGCGATTTTATATGATAAGTTTTGGTTTTTCTCAAACCACTACAACAATGAATATACCCCACGAAATCCTCTCTCCGAAATTAGATATAGAAATCCCTTTTAATAATTTAAAACAACTTTACCGTCTTGGGTTTGAGCCTTTAAACTACATTTTCAGTATAGCTGATTTAAAAATAAAAAAAAGTCCGCAAAAATACGTAAGTAATATATCCTACCGATGAAAAGTTTTTTTATTGATGTTAAAATGTATGTAAAAGAGGATTAGCTGTGGCAAATATAACCTATGAAGATGTTGTTAATCAAATAAAAGACCGCCTTGACATACTAGACGTCGTTTCTCAAGAAGTTATTTTAAAAAAACGGGGTACAAATTGGTGGGGACTTTGTCCTTTCCATAAAGAAAAAACTCCTTCTTTTTCCGTAAACCCCGCAAAAGGTATTTATAAATGTTTTGGTTGCGGAGAAGGCGGAGATGCTCTGAGTTTTATCATGAAAACAAGAGGCATTGAATTTAAAGATTTAATAAAAGAACTTGCTGAAAAATTTCATATTGAACTTCCTGCATCTTATTCCAAAGAAGGTTCAAACAAAGATTTAAAATCAAATATGATTAAAGCTTGTAAAAAAGCTTCCGAATTTTATCAAAAAAACCTTGAAATAGCACCTGCCGAAATAAAAAGAGTTCTTGATGAAAGAAAAATAAATGAAGATATAATCAAGGAATATTATATCGGATTTGCTCCAAAAGAAGCTTCTGCATTATATAACAAGCTTAAAGACGAATTCTCTGATGAAATTTTAGAAAAATCAGGACTTATTTTAAAATCGTCTAAAGGAAATTACATAGACCGCTTCAGAAACAGAATTATAATTCCGATAGAAGATGAAAACGGCGATATAGTAGCTTTTGGAGCAAGAGCTGTCGAAGACGGTCAAAATCCCAAATACCTAAATTCCTCAGATTCTCTTATTTACAATAAAAGCAAGCTTTTATACGGGCTTTATAAAGCAAAGGAAGCTGTAAAAGAACATGACAGCATAATTATAATGGAAGGTTATTTTGACGTAATAACAGCACAAGCAAACGGCGTTAAAAACACGGTTGCATCTTGTGGAACTTCGCTCACAACTGAGCATATAAAATTAATTTCAAGATATTCTAAATCAAGAAAAATATATCTTGCCTTTGATACTGATTTAGCAGGTCAAAATGCCACAAACCGAGGGGCTGAAATTATTAAAGAAGCCTTAACCGGCCTTGGCGATATAAAACAATTTGACGAAAGTTTTTCTTCTGATGATAAATATTCTTGTGAAATCAGAGTAATCAGCCCACCTGAAGGCAAAGACCCTGACGAATTTATAAGACAAAACGGAGGGGATAAATACATAAAATACTTGCAAAAAGCTCCTCTCTTAATTGATTTTCAGATAAATAATTTAATTTCAACGAAACCTTCAACACCTATTGAAAAAGCAAAACTCGTTAAAAAAATTATTACGGTCTTGTCTGAAATTCAAAACAATATAATTCTATCGGAATATATAAAAATAATCGCTTTAAAACTTGATATAGATGAAAATTCTCTTACAAAAGAAGTTAATAAATTTATAAGTTTTACTATTCCTGAAACAGAAAATGTTAAGAAAATTGTAACAAAAAATTCAAATATTTTAGAAAAAACGCAAAAAAATTTATTGAGCCTTTATTTAATAAATGAAAATCATTTTTCTATACAAGAAATAAGCAAAATGATAGACAGCGTAAGTTTCAGCGATGAAAAGTTAATAATTGTAAAAAATACAATTGACAAACTTGCATGTACCGTAAATAATGTAAAGGAATTAATCGAACAATTATACTTAGAGTTCGCTGAGAATGAAGAAATAAAGACATTAATAACAGATTTAATATGTATATCAGAAACATTTCATAATTTAACAAATAAAGATTTTAAAGCAATTATAGAGGAAAGCCTCAGAAAAATTGCCCGTTTAAACTTGGATTTGGAAAAAGAGCAAATGAGAAACTTATACAAGACGGTAGAAGATGATGCACAAGCATTAAAATTACAAATCGAACTTAGAGATAAGATAAATAGTAGAAGAACTGGAGATAATTAATGGCAAGAAAAAGACAAGCAAGTTCTGTGATTAGCATAGAAGATGAAGTAGATGTAAATATAGATTTTGAAGATTCATCTGAAAGCAAAAATGAAATGAATGACTTAAATACCCCAATTGATAATTCAATGGATTCCACATATATGAACGTGGAAATCAGTACTGATAATATAGAAGATATTGTCAGTGCTAATAAAGTAGGTGGCAGTGACTTTTTTATGATAGATTCAAATGAAAAAGAAGAAGTTGATTTTGAAATGCCAAAAGGTGTTGCGGTTGACGATCCTGTAAGACTTTATTTAAGAGAAATCGGAAGAATTAAACTTTTATCAGCAAATGAAGAAATTGAATTGGCAAGAAAAATAGTACAAGGAGGAACCCCAAGTGCTGTTGCAAAAAGAAAACTTGTTCAAGCTAACCTTCGTTTAGTTGTAAGTATCGCTAAAAAATATGTCGGCAGAGGAATGTTATTCCTAGACTTAATCCAAGAAGGAA
>CAYYAL010000047.1:0-9354 GCA_964469445.1 uncultured Muribaculaceae bacterium | reverse complement strand
GAAAGCCTTTATTTTATGCTTTAATTTCTTTTTCAAATCCGAATAATGAACTTACGGATTCATCGTCATGTATTCTTGAAATAGCTTCTCCTAAAAGAGGTGCTACTGAAAGTTGTTTGATTTTTGAAGGAAGAGTTTTTCCGTCAAGTGGAATTGTATTTGTAACTATAACTTCTTCAATAGGAGCTTCTGTCAATCTTTCTATTGCAGGTCCTGAAAAAATAGGGTGAGCTGCACATACATAAACGGCTTTTGCACCTTCTCTTTTTAATAATTTTGAAGCTTCACAAATAGTTCCTGCTGTGTCAATAATATCGTCAAACATTACACAAATCTTGTCTTTAACGTCTCCGATAACATGTGATGCGATAGCTTCATTATGTTTATCACGTCTTTTATCAATAATTGCAAGTGAACAATTCAATTCTTTTGCAAAATATCTTGTTCTTGCAACTCCGCCTGTGTCAGGACTTACCGCCACCATTTCTTCAGGATTTAATTTTAAATTTTTTATATAATCTACAAGAATTGGTGTTGCAAAAATGTGGTCAACAAGAATATTAAAGAAACCTTGAATTTGTCCTGTGTGTAAATCCATAGCCAAAACTCTGTCAGTTCCTGCGGTTGTAAGCAAATCTGCTACAAGCTTCGCTGTAATTGCTTCTCTGCCTGATGTTTTTCTGTCTTGTCTTGCATAGCCGTAATAAGGAATAACAGCCGTAATAGTTTTTGCACTTGCTCTTTTAAATGCGTCAATTATGATTAATAATTCCATTAAATTTTCATTGACAGGATTGCATAAAGGTTGAACGATAAATACATCGTCGCCTCTAACACTTTCTTGAACTTTTACATAAATCTCTCCGTCTGCAAAGTTTTTAATTATCATAGGTCCGACATTTGTACCTAAATAATTCGCTATTTCCTGTGCCAGCTTAGAGTTTGAACGTCCTGTGAATAATTTTATATCATGCGTCGGACGTATCATTTTATCTAATTGAGGTAAACTCATTTCTAAAACCATAATTCCATATCCCTTTCGGTTATTAATCAGCAATAAAATTATAACAACGAAATATTTTAACTTCAAGATTATAATAGCTTTTTATTAAAAAGTGTAATGAAAAAAGAAGGCGAGTTGAAAATTTTCAACTCGCCTTCTTTTTTCTAAATATTTTAATCTTCTTTTTTAGGTTTAATATTAAGTATTTCTTTTGAATAAGCACCTGTCATAAGTGAAGCTTTTTCAAAAGCATCTTTATCGCCTGCTTTTTGTAATTGTTCATAGGCGATGTCAAAAAATTCTTCTGCATTTTTCACTTTATCAGGGTCATTTGTGAAAATTTTTAAATCATTTTCTAAATTATCCGGAGATAAAACTTGAGAACGGCCAAGAGATTCCAATGCAGGATTTGAAGCATCTGAAATTTCTTTTTCTGATTTTACTTCTTCGCCTGTTGTTTGAGTTTTGGGAAGTAATTCTTTTCCTTTTAATTCAATGGGTTTTGCTTTGTTAATGTCTAAATTATTAATTTCACTCATGATGTTTTCCTCATAGTTTCTATCCTCGCATGCTTTAAAACATAAAATAAAAAAAATTTGCTAGTTTAGGTTAAATTTTTTTCTTATTATTTACATAATTTAATCATATTTTTTGTAAATAGGCTTATAGTAACAATTAGTTTACATTTTTTTTATTATGACTAAATTTCTTTCATAGTTTTCGCTTAGAGGAAGTTTATAATTTATAATATCGATTATTTTCAGTGATTTTTTTGTTAGAATAGGTTTAGCATTATCGATTTCTTCCTGAACTTTTTTTGATTTATAAGCGATAAAAAGCCCATCTTTTTTTAGGTGTTTTGGAATATATTCTATCAATTTTGATAAATCAGAAACAGCTCTTGCCGTTATAAAATCGAATTCTTTTTGTATATTTTCAACCCTATCATTTATCGGATAAAAGTTTTGAAGATTAAATTCATTTTTAATATCTTCAAGTACTGCAATTTTTTTCTTTATACTGTCTACTGCATAGATATTTATGTTTTTAAATATAATTGAAATCGGGATACTTGGAAATCCTCCGCCGGTTCCAATATCTAATAAATCGCCTTTTTTTGTAATGTTTTTAACGACTTTTGTAAAAGCGAAGGAGTCAAAAACATGTTTTTCAAATAAAAATTCTGTATCTTTTTTGGAAATCAAATTTATTAAAGAGTTTTTTTGGAGAAAATAAGACATATATTCTTTAAAAATTTTAGCGGTTTTATCATCAATTGATATTCCAAATTCTTTTTCAATAAGCTTAATCTGTTGTTGATTCATTTAAAATTTCGCTTTCTTTTTGTTTAAATTTTTCTTCGCCCATTTTAATTTTAATATCATTTATTCTGAGCATAATTTTTTCAACATTTTCTTTACTGAAATCATTTTTTACTTTATTTAAAGTTGTAAGATAGATTTTAAGTGCTTTTTCATCTTCTTTTATATCGTAATAAAAATCGCCCAAAGATAAATTAGCCGATGCAATATAAAAAAGACTTTCGGTGTTTTTTGCACTTTCAATTGAAATATTAAAATATTTCAGAGCCAAATCTTTATCTTTATTTTTCAAAAAATTAGCAAGTTTTAAGCTTGATTTATAAACCCCTTCAAAATTTTTGTTAGTTTTATCTATATCAAAAGCTGTTTTAAAGTGTTTCATAGCCTTGTTTATTTCGTCATCTTCAAGATAAATTGTCCCGAGATTAAAATTTGAATAAGATATAAAATTATTATTTCCGAGTTCAATACATTTTTGGTAATATTTTTCAGCTTCATCAATATCATTTTGTTCATCAATATAAAGAGCGTATTTAAAATATAATTCGCCGACCATTTTTGGATTTTTTTGTTCTATTTCGTGACTTATTTTAGACAATGCTGTTTTATAATGAGAAAAAGCTTGCTCTTTATGAAAATCCGATTCCTCAATATTTGCAAGTATTAAAAGAGAATTTATTTTGAAAATTTCAGGTGTCGTATTTTTTGTAATTAACTCATTTAAAATCTCTTTTGCATTTTCAAGATGGAAATTTTCATAATAAAGTTTTGCCATTTCCAAATCTATTTCCGGAATTATTTCGTTATTATTTTCTTTTTCATAGAAATTTTTAAGTATTTCAAAATATTTTATAGTGTTTGGAAAATCGTTCAATTTTTTAGAAATTAAAGCCATTTCATAATAAATTTTCGGTAGAAAATCTTTAAAATCTTTATCATCAGTTAATTTTAAGGCGTTGTTTAAATGTTTAAAAGCCTCTTGATATTCAAAATTATTTTTAAGATTTCCGACATGAAGCATAATATCTTCGATTGTTTCTAATTTTGAAGCATCTTTTGTTTTTATTATTTTAAAATCTATATTTTTTTGTTGTAAAAAATTCAGAGCATCTACAGATTCTTTTGAAATCTCTTCATTTTCATTTTTTTCAAGTATTTTTTGGGGTGAATAATTTATATATTCAATATTTTGAGCTTCTTTTGCTTCATATTTTTTAGGCACAAATAATTTGTGAAATTCGATTTCATTTCGCATTGTTTGTCGTGAAATTAATAAATTTCTTTCAAATGGTTTAAGCGGAAGTTGTGTTTCGTACAAATTGATTATGTATTCGTGAAGCTTTAATGTTATGTTTGAAGGTATTAAATCTTCTATATATTCTTTGAAAAATTCATTTATATAAAGATTTGAATTTTCCTGTTTTATCAGTATCAATTTGGTTAAGAGATTTATTATTTCTTCATCATAAAAATTTAATAATTTTAATAAATCAACAGATGCATCATGTCTTAATAAGGTCAAAAATCTCAATATATTCTGAGCTTTTGAGGGTATAAATGAATTTATTTCTTTTTTAACAAAAGTGTAGAAACTCATAAAACTCAACTTAAATTGTTTTAAAAATTCATCTAAATCAATTTGTTTTTCTTTAAGTATGATAAGAGTTAGATTTATAAGGTATAAATAACCTCTTGTTGCATCAAGAAGTTCTTCCGAATTATTCAATATAAACCTTGTTTTATTTTCTCTTAAATAATCTTCTAATTCTACTTTTGAAAAATCTTCCAAATAAATTTTTTCAGAAGGAATATTTTCATCAATATTTTCAATAGTTTTTGATATAAGAATTAATTTAACTTTCGGCATTTTTGCAATGTGTGAGATAAAATTTATTATATCGTTTTTATTTTCTTTTAGAATTAAGTCAAACCCATCAAGAATTAATAAGAAAGGTTTGTCTATGGAAGAAAAATAAGAATTTATTTTTTGAATAAAGTTTTCACTTTTAATTTTGGGTTCGGTAATTACATTTTGAGCCTCAAGTTTTTTAAATTCGTTGAAAAAAGATAAAAGAATATCGTCTAAAATATTTGCTTCAAAGCAATTATGTTTTAAAACGATAACTTCTTTTGAAAGTAAATTTGTGGAAAAATTTACTAAAGCAGATTTTCCTGAACCTAAAAATCCGTTTACATATAAAATATCTTTACTGCTTTTGAAAAATTCTGAAATCTTATTTATATTGGCGAAATTTTTTTTAATAAAAATTTCGCTGAATTTTAAATTTTTAAAATCAGATAAATCTTTGAGTGTAAAAAATATGTTTGAGAAACAGTAATTCATAAGGCTTATTTTAGCTTATTTTAGAGATTTGTGCAAATTGAATTATTGCCATAAATTCATAGAAATAATTTTTTGAGCAATACGAACAGTGTTTAAGGCTGCTCCAATTCTAAGATTATCGGCAACGCACCAAAGACAAATAGCATTATCAAAAGCTAAATCTTTACGAATTCTGCCGACATAAACAGGGTTGTTGCCTGTTGCATCAACGGTTGTCGGATACATATAATTTTCTATATCATCAATTACTTCTACTCCGTAAGCTTTTGATAAAATTTCACGTGTTTTTTCAGGTGAAATTTCTTTTTCAAATTCAATAGTAACAGCTTCGGAATGTCCGTTATAAACAGGAACACGAGCTGCCGTACAAGAGATTGGAAAATCTTCTGCTAAATGCAGAATTTTCTTTGTTTCTTGAACGACTTTCATTTCTTCTTTTGTATAACCGTTTTCGCAGAATACATCAATTTGAGGAATTACGTTGAAGGCGATAGGTTTTTTGAAAACTTTATTTTCAAAATCTTCGCCATCAAGCATTGCATCAGTATTTGCTGTAAGTTCATTTATAGCAGCTAAACCTGCTCCTGAAACAGCTTGATAAGTCGATACAATAAGCCTTTTCATTGGAATATAATCTTGCAAAGGTTTTAAAACAAGCATTAATTGAGAAGTTGAGCAATTTGGATTTGCTACAATTCCTTGATGTTTTTTTAAGTCTTCATCGTTAACACCTGCAATGACCAAAGGAACATTGATATCCATTCTGAAAGCACTTGAATTATCAATAAAAACGCAACCTCTTTTAACAGCTTCCGGTGCAAGCTTTTTGCTCGTTTCTCCGCCTGCTGAAGCAAGTACTATATTTACATCGTTAAAACTATCCGGAGTTGCTTCTTCTACAATATAGGTTTTTCCGTCAAATTTAATTTCAGAACCTGCACTTCTTGCACTTGATAAAAATTTTATATTTTCAAAATCAAGTCCTATTTCTTCAATCACATTTAAAATTTCTCTGCCGACAACTCCTGTTGCTCCTAAAATCGCTACGTTTGGATTTTGCATTTATTTTCTCCTATAAAATATTTTCTAAACCATAAATAAAATCGTTATTTTTCATAACATGCTTTGTTGCCAAAAGAATTCCTGACATGTAACATTTTCTGTCCATAGAATCATGGCGAAGTTTAAAAATTTGTCCTGAAGAGCCGAAAATAACTTCTTGAGAAGCTATATAGCCAGGAAGTCTTACTGAATGAATATGAATGTTATTTGCGGTTATTCCGCCTCTGGAACCTTTTAATAATTCTGTTTCCTCGCAATTATCTTTGTCAAAGAGTTTATCACCCATCATAAGTGCCGTTTTAACAGAAGTTCCTGATGGTGCATCTTTCTTTTGATTGTGGTGAAGTTCAATGATTTCAGCATTATCAAAATATTTTGCAGCTTGTGCTGAATACATCATCATTAATACGGCTCCGATTGAAAAATTCGGTGCGATTAAACAAGAAATATTTTTTTCTTTTGATAATGTTTTTAATTCTGAAATTTGCTCTTCTGATAAACCGGTCGTTCCTATTACAGGGCGAATTCCGTTTTTTAAACATGTTTTTGCATTTTCAAAAATCGATTTTGGTTGCGTAAAATCAATTAATACATCTATTTTCACTGATTTTATCGCATCTTCAATTGAAGCATATTCTCCGTTATAAATGTCAATTTTTGCGACTAAATCTAAATCTTTGTCATTACTTACGGCATTTACAACTTCTTGTCCCATTTTTCCGTTTGAACCGCAAACCGCAACTTTTATCATATTTCACCTACCTTTTTTTTTATTATATCAGAAATAATAAATCATTTTATAAATTATGGTAAAATATTTTTCATGAATATTTTTTCTGAGAAAATTACTGTTAAAAATCAAGAAGAAATTAAGAAATTGATTTCTCAAAAGTTTGATGTAGAAGCGAAAGAAAAGCAATATGCGTTTTGGGAATTGAAAACGAAAGATTTTGTTGCAACTTTTTATAATTCATCTAAATTTGTTTTGCAAGGGAAAAATATTGAACAAGTTTTAAACCTTTTATCAGAAAATGGTTTTGTAGAAATAAAACAAGAAACATCTCCTGAAAATATTATAACAACTTTTCCTTATATAGGGACAGATGAATCCGGAAAAGGCGATTTCTTCGGTCCGCTTTGTGTCTCTGCGGTATTAATTGAAGAGAAAAATTATCAGAAGTTTATTGATTTAGGAATTAGGGATAGTAAAACTTTGAACGATAAAAAAATTCTGGAATTAGCTTTGCAAATTCAAAAAAATGCGATATTTTCGACTGTTGCGATAGGTAATGAACGTTATAATGAATTGTATTTAAAGTTTAAAAATTTGAATAAGCTTCTGGCATGGGGGCATGCCAGAGTTATTGAAAATATTTTGGAAAAATTTCCAACTTGCGACAATGCTCTTTCTGATAAATTTGGAGATGAAAGTCTTATTTTAAATGCTTTGATGAAAAACGGAAGAAAAATAAATTTAATCCAAAGAACGAAAGCGGAAAGTGATATCGCAGTTGCTTGTGCATCTGTTGTTGCCAGAGCCACTTACGTCCAAAAAATGAAATCTTTGGAAAAATTTTACGGGCTTGAATTGCCGAAAGGTGCTTCTGAAAAAGTTAAAACCTGTGCAAAATTGTTTGTTCAAAAATATGGCAGAGAAAGGCTTAAAGAAGTTTCTAAAATTCATTTTAAAACTTATAATGAAATTTAATTCCCCCAAGTAGAACATACTTTTTACCGAGTTAAAAAAATATTTATAAATTATCATTTTACTATGTTTAAGGCTTTAAAATCACCCATATTAATTTTTTTACTACTTTCAACAGTATTTGTTTTTAATATTATTGTCAGTTATTTTATTCTGAAATCAAAAAATGGTTAGGATTTGACAGATATTTTCAAGTGATATAATTCTTCTTAAATAGGAGAATTTGTTATGAAAAAATTAATTTTAGTATTTACTATGTGCTTTTTTGCATTGGGAGCGTTTGCAAACGAAGTTAATAATTTAAGTTCCGATGAAGCTATGTTGAAATTAACGGAAGGCAATGCAAGATTTGCAACCAGACATTTAAAGCACCCTGATATAAGTAAAAGAAGACAAGGTGAGATGCTAAAAGGGCAACACCCTTATGTTGCAATATTGTCTTGTTCCGATTCCAGAGTTCCGCCGGAAATAATTTTTGATCAAGGTTTAGGCGATATATTTGAAATAAGGAATGCCGGAAATGTTTTGGATACTCATATTATCGGAAGTATAGAATATGCGGTCGTACATTTAGGCGTAAAACTTGTTGTGATAATGGGACATCAAGATTGCGGAGTTATTAATGCGGCTATGTCTGGCGGAAAAGAATCCGAATTTATTGAAAGTTTGAAAAAACCTATTGCAAATGCTATTGAAGAATGTAAAAAACAAAATATGTTAACTCCTGATAATGTAGTAAAGGTGCATGTTAAAAATGAGGTTAAATCTTTACTTCAACAAGACCGAGAACTTAATGAATACGTAAAAAAACATAATGTTAAAATCATTCCTGCATTTTATCATTTGGATTCCGGTAAGGTTGAATTTTTAGATTAATAGATATTATAATGTTAGAAGTTTATTAATTTTTATTAAGATTAGGTCAATTTTTGTAATTATAAGTTTTTAAATAATAGTAATGATGAAAGTGAGTATTTATGACAAAAATAAATAAAACAGCAGATGTAATTAAAGATTTGACAAAACCTTTGGCTGAAAAAGCTCAAAAAACGATTTCAGAAGTTAAAGAAGTGGTTGCAGAAAAAGTCAATGTTCCTACCGATGCAGTAAAAGCAAAGTTTTGTCCTAATATTATATCCGCAGAAAGTTTCAAGGCTTTAAATGAGGTCTTATCTTTAAGTCCAAAAGCATTAATGAAAGCTAATAAAGCAGATAATATTTTGGATAATGGGATTTCTTTTTTACAAGCTACGAAACAGCCGTTTTACAATGCCACCAGAATAGAGTTTGGCAAAACTGTTAAAGAAACAATCCAACTTAATAAGAAAAACGGAATTGACATTGAGTTGGTAAAAGATGCCGAAGGTAAATATTTTATGGGAATAAAAGATATTTGGACAGAAGGCGGATATCATAGAATAGATAGAAATTCAGCGGTTATGAATTAAGGAAAATATACAATAAATGAGCCTTATATTGATACAAAATGGGCTTCAAAACATGCTGTTAACGGAGAAATTAAGGATTGTGCCGTTGTAGCAAATGATGAAGGTGCAAAAATTTTAGAAAAATCTTACATGAATGAAGAAGGTAAGCCTATTGATTTTGATAAAATGTTACCTAATACATTCGTTACAAAAGGTCCGGCTAAAGTTAATGCAGTAGCTTATGATACACCTAGAGAATTTCAAACTTTGGAAGGGAAAATAACAACAGATGTTACTATGGGCGATGTCGAAGGTAATGTCTATAATAATTTTAAACAATTAAAAAAACAAATTACAAAAGGACAATTAGTTGCAAATTCAAATGATATGAATTCCCAAGCTTTTATCAATCTTATTAAAGAAGGAAAAGATGACGAAGCTTTGACATTATTAAGAAAATGTACTAAATAGTTTGTCGGAGTTTTTTAAGA
>CAYYAL010000046.1:6885-9456 GCA_964469445.1 uncultured Muribaculaceae bacterium | reverse complement strand
CTTTTTCCTATGTATCAATATTAGTTGCATAAACAGCGTTTGTTTCAATAAAATCTCTTCTAGGCTCAACTTTATCGCCCATCAAAATATCAAACAACTGGTCTGCAAGCATTGCATCTTCTATATTTACTTTTAATAATGTTCTGGTTTCAGGATCCATTGTTGTTTCCCACAATTGTTGCGGCATCATTTCTCCCAAACCTTTAAATCGTTGTAATGTTAACCCTTTTTGGCCTCTGTCTTCAACTATTTTTTGTAATTCTGCAAATGAATTTATCTCAAATTGTTCGCCTTCTGCTTCAAGATAAAGCATTTTTTCTTCTTCAATTAAGAAATCTCTGATTAGCGGATATGATACTTTTAATCTACTAAATTCTGAACTCTTAACTATCGTTGAGGATATAAGTGCAGGTTCAATTTCATCGCCAAAAGAATTTTTTCCGAAATTTATTTTTATTGCATATTTAGCTTTTTCAGGGTTATATTTTAATGATAATTCATAATTTTTAGCGTCTGCAATTCCATAATTTTCTGCGTGATCTTTTAAATATGCTTTGATATAATCAAGAATTTCATTCATTTTGTCTTGGTTAGTAAAATCTTCTTCTTGAATTTCAGAACGGATTAATCCTCTAAGTACGATTGATGGAATTGTGCTTAATATAGGATTGTTATAAGCTCCGTAATATGATGACATATTCGCAATTAAATCAACAAGGCTTAATTCAGAACAAGTTGTTGACTTTTTATTATTGCTTAGGCTTAATCCTTTAACCCCACGTTCTCTCAATGTTTTGTCAAGAGCTTTTTCATCATACAAATATTCAGAGCTTTTGCCGATTGTAACTTTGTACAAAGGCGGTTGAGCGATAAACACGTGTCCTTGTTCTATCAATGGTCTTGCATATCTGAAGAAGAAGGTTAATAACAATGTTCGTATATGGGCTCCGTCTACATCAGCATCTGTCATAATTATAATTTTATGGTAACGAAGTTTTTCCAATTCAACTTCTTCATGATTTTTGGAAATATTTACGCCGAAAGCTTGAACCATTGATTGAATTTCATTATTTGCATAAATTTTATCAAGTCTGGCTCTTTCCACGTTTAAAATTTTACCTCTAAGCGGCAAAATCGCTTGGAACATTCTGTTTCTGCCTTGCTTAGCAGAACCACCGGCTGAATCACCCTCTACTATATAGATTTCGCATTTATCAGCTTCTCTGCTTGAACAATCTGCAAGTTTTCCCGGAAGGGTTGAAGTTTCAAGAGCTGATTTTCTTCTTGTCAATTCTCTTGCTTTTCTTGCAGCTTCTCTTGCACGTTGGGCTTGAAGTGTTTTTTCTATTACAAGTTTTGCTATTTTTGGATTAAATTCTAACCATTCTTGCAATTTATCTCTTATAACATCTTGAACAGCAGCAAGTGCTTCTTGGTTACCTAATTTTTCTTTTGTTTGACCTTCAAATTCAGGGTTTGAAATTTTAACAGAAACAATTCCGGTTAAACCTTCTCTAACGTCTTCACCTGAAAGATTAGTTTCAGAATCTTTTAAAATATTATTTTTTCTTGCGTAATCATTAATTACACGGGTTAATCCGTTTCTGAAACCTGTTAAGTGAGTTCCGCCGTGGTGTGTGTTAATGTTGTTTGCAAATGAAAGAACATTTTCTGTATAAGAATCTGTATATTGCATTGCAATTTCTATCATCATTCCATCGTATTCTTTTTCCATGTATATAGGATTTTCATGAATATTTGCTTTATTTTTGTTTAAAAATTCTACATAACTCGCAATCCCGCCTTCATAATGGAATACGTGTTCATTATTTTGTTTATCCGTAAATATGATTTTTAAACCTTTATTTAAAAACGCCATTTCTCTGAAACGGCTTTCAATAACATCACAATCAATTTCAGTTGTTTCTGTAAAAATTTCAGGATCAGGCCAAAATGTAGTTTTTGTACCTGTTTGTGTGGTAGGTTTACCTTTTTCGACAGGCATTGTCGGTTCTCCACGCATGTATTCTTGAGTCCATATAAAGCCTTGTCTTGAAACTTCTACAATATATTTTTCTGATAAAGCATTTACAACAGAAGCTCCAACTCCGTGAAGTCCGCCGGATACTTTATATCCTCCATCGCCGAATTTTCCGCCGGCATGGAGTATTGTATGGACAACTTCAAGTGCGGATTTTCCGCTGTCTTCTTTTATATCAACAGGAATTCCACGTCCGTTATCTTCAACAGTTATGCTGTTATCTTGATGAATTTGTACTCTTATTTCCGTACAATATCCGGCTAAGGATTCATCAATTGAGTTATCAACAATTTCGTAAATACAATGATGTAAACCTCTTTGAGAAGTTGAGCCGATATACATGCCAGGTCGAAGCCTTACGGCTTCAAGTCCTTCAAGTACTCTGATATTTTCTGCTCCATATTGTTGTTCTTGTGCTTGATTTAATTCCATTGTCATTAACTTCCCCTTCTTATCCCCTAATCCATAGTAATAATTATAACACAAACATTTTTTTTATATAAACTTTTTGTTAATTTATTGTAATTTTT
>CAYYAL010000046.1:2020-6785 GCA_964469445.1 uncultured Muribaculaceae bacterium | reverse complement strand
TGATTGTTATAAATTGACTGATATAAAAGTGGGAGATGTTGTTGATGCAAAAGAAATGTCTAAAATTGCAGAAAAAAACTTACTCAAAAATAGATGATTTTCCTAATAAAGAATATATTGAGAATACATTTAATAATGAAGCTTATGGTGTAATGGATTATGTCGAATTGACTTTAGAAAGGGTTAATAAAATTCTTTCTAAAATCGGAAATATGAAATAATCAGTCTTCATCAAGACTTAAAACAGCCATGAATGCTTCTTGCGGAACTTCAACTCTTCCGACTGATTTCATACGTTTTTTACCTCTTTTTTGTTTTTCAAGAAGTTTACGTTTTCGGGAAATATCTCCACCGTAACATTTATCCAAGACACTTTTTCTTAAGGCTTTTATATTGGTTCTTGCAATAATTCTTCCGCCGATTGCTGCTTGAATTGCAACTTCAAACATTTGTCTCGGAATTATTTCTCTTAGTTTAGAAGCTAACTTTTGTCCGATATAAAAAGCTGATTCTTTATGACAAATTACTGAAAGTGCGTCTACAACTTCTCCTGATAGCAGAACATCTAATTTTACTAAATCAGAACGTTTGTAATCAGAAAATTCATAGTTTAGGCTTGCATAACCTTTTGAACGAGATTTTAATTGGTCATAAAAATCTGTTATAACTTCTGATAGAGGAATTTCATATTCTAAATCGGCCCTAACTTTATCAATATATGTCATATTTGTGAAAATCCCACGTTTGCTTTGTGCTAAATCCATAAGTGTTCCGACGAATTCATTTGGTGTAATTATTGAAACTTTTACATAAGGTTCTTCTATATAATCACGATATTGTGCATCGGGAAGATTTGCAGGGTTGTCAATTTCTATAATTTCGCCGTTAGTTTTGTGAATTCTGTATATAACGGAAGGTGCTGTCGTAACAAGTGATAAATCATATTCTCTTTCTAACCTTTCTTGAGCGATTTCCATGTGAAGCATGCCTAAAAATCCGCAACGGAAACCAAATCCAAGTGCAGATGATGTTTCAGGTTCAAAAGTTATGCTACTGTCATTTAGCTTTAATTTTTCAAGGGCTTCTTTTAAATCATGGTAATCATCATTGTCAACCGGATAAAGTCCGGAAAAAACCATAGGAAGTGCTTCTTTATAGCCGTCAAGAGCTTTTTCGGCAGGGTTTTCAACGTGAGTAATTGTATCGCCGACAAATCTTGTAATTTCTTTTATTGAACCGGCAAAATATCCTACATCTCCGCATACAAGTTCATCAACAGGAACTCTGCTCGGATTTAGATATCCCAGTTCAACGATTTCATATTTTTTGCCGGAAGCCATAAATTTTATTTCATCACCGACTTTTATTTTCCCGTCCATTATTTTAAAGAAACATAAAGTTCCTAAATATTGGTCGTAAGCACTGTCAAAAACTAATGCTCTTAAAGGTTTTTCCGAAGTATCTTCAGGAGGTGGAATGAAATCGACTACCGCATCTAAAACATGTTCAATGCCTTCTCCTGTTTTTGCACTTACAGGAATTGCAATTGAGGCATCTATTCCTAAAATTTCTTCAATTTCTTTTTTAACTTTTTCAACATCAGCGGAAGGCAAATCAATTTTATTAATTACTGGGATTATTTCTAAGTTTTGCTCAACGGCTAGATAAACATTAGCCAAAGTTTGGGCTTCAACCCCTTGAGTTGCATCAACTATAAGCAAAGCTCCTTCACATGCGGCTAGGGAACGTGATACTTCGTAAGAAAAATCTACATGACCCGGAGTATCAATTAAGTTTAAAACGTAATCCTTGCCGTCATTTGCTTTATAATTCATTCTTGCAGCATTAAGTTTTATTGTAATTCCACGTTCTCGTTCTATATCCATTGAATCCAGTAATTGAGCTTGCATATCACGTTCTGCAACCGTGTCCGTAAATTCTAATAATCTATCCGCAAGTGTTGATTTCCCATGATCTATGTGTGCTATTATGCAAAAATTTCGTACATTTTCTCTGTATTTCATAATTTTTATTATTATATAAAAATTTATTTTTGTAAATTTAATCGACATTTTGAGAAAAATGTAATAGAATTTTATTAATATATTTGGAGTAAGAGGTTATATAAAATGCAGATAGAAGATTTACTAAAAAAAACAGTTGAATTAAAAGGAAGTGATTTGCATATTTCTTCAAATCTTCCTCCTGCTGTCAGAATTGACGGGAAATTGCAACGAATGGAGTTGCCGGCATTAACTCCTGAACAGGTAAAAGATTTGTTATTTCCTATGCTTTCAAACGAGCAAAGAAGGAAACTTGAACAAGATTGGGAACTGGATTTTTCTTATGGAATTAAGGGTTTAAGCCGTTTTAGGGTAAATTTTTACAGAGATAAAGGAAATTTTGCCGCTGCTTTTCGTGTAATTACAGATACAGTGCCTAAATTTGAAGATTTAGGGCTGCCTGATGTTGTAAGAAAAACTTCTGATGTTCCGAGAGGGTTGGTTTTAGTAACAGGGCCTACGGGTAGTGGTAAATCCACGACGCTTGCTTCAATGATAGATTATATTAATTCAAACAGAGCCGAGCATATTCTGACGGTTGAAGATCCTATTGAATTTGTCCATCAATCTAAAAAAAGTATTGTGCATCAAAGAGAATTGGGACAAGATACTCGTTCTTTTGCAAATGCACTTAAGTCAGCTTTAAGAGAAGATCCTGATATTATACTTGTAGGTGAAATGAGAGATTTAGAAACAATAAGTCTTGCACTTACTGCGGCAGAAACAGGACACTTAGTTTTCGGAACATTACATACATCATCTGCGGCTTCAACGATTGATCGTATTGTTGACGTCTTTCCTCCTGAACAACAACAACAAGTTAGAGTTCAGCTTTCAGGTGCATTGGTTGCTGTTTTCTCTCAAACGCTTTTACCAAAGCTCCAACCTGACGGAACAAAAAAAGGTAGGGTTATGGCTCAGGAAGTTATGATTGTGACCCCTGCGATTGGAAACCTTATTCGAGAAGCTAAAGCTGCACAGATTTATTCTACAATTCAAATGAATCAATCTTTGGGTATGCAAACGCTTGAATTTGCTCTCTCTGAATTATATAAGAAAAAACTTATTACGGCAGAAGACGCTCTTTCAAAGTCTTCAAGGCCTGAAGAACTTAAACGTATGGCAGGAATGTAAAATTTTTTTTAAAATGTTTCATTTTTACTTCACAAATTGACTTACTTTTAGTAATATATTCTTATGGATACTGATTTGGAAAAATTATATATTGATATTCCTCCTACAAAGTTAAGGAATAAAGATGAAAAATTCAGACCTGCAAAAACAAATGCCTTCTGGCTTTGGGTAGCTAATACTTTCTTTTTTAATATGTTGGAAAATCGTTTTTTTGCACTTCGTTATAAAAATGAGGAAGTTTTCTTTAATAGAGATGAAAATGTTCCGACAATATGTTTTGCACCTCATTCAAATTGGTGGGACGGAATTGTCGGTTATAACATGATTAGACGTGTTTTTAAAAAAGAAATTCGTTTGATGGTTGAAGAATTAAATCGTTTTCCGATTTTGGCAAGAGGTGGGGCTTATCCTGTAAATAAAAAATCTCCGCAGGCATCTATGAAAGCCTTGCAATATTCTGTCGATGTAATCGGTGATTTAAAAAATGTTTTGCATATTTTTCCTCAGGGAATTATAAAACCGCCGAATTTCAGGCCTATTGAATTTCAGACAGGTTTGGCTTATATCGCTCAAAATGCTGTCAAAAAATATGGAAAAGTTAATCTTATTCCGATGGCTGTAAATTATTTATTTTTGAGAGCTGACAGACCCGAAGTTATCGTCGATTTTGGCAAAGCCATTGTTTTAGAAGAAGCTAAGGGTGATAGAAAAGAATTGTCTTCCAAATTGGCAAAAACATTAGAAAATCTTTGTGATTTGCAGATGAAAAATGTTTCTGAAGGCAAGTTGCATGGTTATAAAACTTTATTTCAACAAAAATTGAAATGGTATCGAAAACTTGAAATGCGTCTTAAAAAAATTGAAATCAAGGGTTCCGGCGTTTAGTTTTATTAAAAAAGACTGTTTATAAGCTTAAGGTGCGATATTTTTTTGAAAGACTATGTAGACATGGCTTGCAGGCGAAGTGTCTTAAAAAAAGAATATCGCACTTTTTGAAATATAAATTATTTATTAAAAATTTCAGTTGCTCTATCTAAAATTCCTAAACAATAAGATATTACAATTCCGTAATTTGTTATCGGAATTTGATTTTGTTTGGCAATCATAATTCTGGAAATCATTTCTTTGCGGTTTGTCATACAAGCTCCGCAGTGTATTATTAAATCGTAATCTTCGATTTTAGGCATATCATGTCCGCTGTAATATTCAAAAATTAAATCCAAACCCGTTTTTTCTTTTAACCATTTCGGAATTTTTACTTTTGCAATGTCATCATCAGTTTGATGATGAGTGCAACTTTCTAAAATAAGAACTTTAGAATTATTTTTAAGACTTCTAATTGCTTTAATTCCGTTTAAAAATTCGTCTAAATCGCCTTTTAATCTTGCAAAAAGAATTGAAAACGAAGTTAATTTTATATTTTTCGGAACGATTTTACTTACAGTTTTAAAAGCTTGAGAATCGGTAACAACAAGGGAAGGTTCTTCTTTTAAAGAATTTAAAGCTTGTTCTAATTCGCTTTCTTTAACGACCAATGACAAACAATCGTTGTCCAATAAATCTCTTAT
>CAYYAL010000046.1:0-1920 GCA_964469445.1 uncultured Muribaculaceae bacterium | reverse complement strand
ATAATTACAGCGACATCGGTGCGATTGAGAATTTTTAAAGTTTTTTCAATTCTTAAAGAAGCGAGTTCTGTTTTATCGTCCAATCCTGCAGTATCAAGGAATGTTACGGCACCGATGGGCAGAAGTTCCATTGATTTTTCAACTACGTCGGTCGTTGTTCCTTTTTTATCGGAAACAATTGATATATCTTGGTTAGAAATTCTATTAACGAAAGATGATTTTCCGACATTTGTTTTGCCGAATATTCCGATATGCAATCTCGTTGATTTAAGTGTTTTCATAGGAAAATTTTAGCATAAAAAAATAATCTTTTTTGTTTCAAAGAAGTTATTTTTCATTCTTCTCTTTTAATATCGGAAGATTCTTATCCATAATATTTATCTTTTGCAAATCTTCTTTGTATGAAAGTCTAAATTTATTTAACGAATTACAAACTTTGCCTAAGACAAGTCCTGTTGCCATACCTATTATCATTGCGGTTCCGCCTGAAATTAATCCTGCGGTCAGATAAAGAGATGTAGCAACGGCTCCTACTACAGGCACTCCGTATTTTAAGCCTACGGAAATTCTTTCGTCTTTAGAATCTGCTTTTGTTAGGCCATATCCGATAACGCCTAATGAACCTATTATACTTAAGACGTCAGTTGGTGCGGAACCTATTTTTAAATCTCTTAACTTGTCAAAAAATTTATCACTTTCTAAGTCAACTGATTTATCCAAAGATTTTACGAATTTGTAACTGTGTTTTTTAATGTTTTGATAATCTTTTGGCGATAACAAACATTTATAAATAGTTAATATTTCTTGAACCGGTCCTTTTTGTGTTTCGACCAAAACTTTATTAACTTGATTTATATAAGAATTCATTTCTTTAGTGATAGCGGAAGAGTATTTGTCAGAATTTATTATATTTTCCGATAACTTAGTTAAATTTTGATTAACATTCTTAACCAATTCTTCACGGATTATGTTTTCATTTTTGCCTGAGAGGTTTGAGTACTTGGTCATTGATTTGCGAATATTTTTCATTAAATCTCTTGCAGGTTTATCCGCAGGGTCTATAAATGTTTCAACATTATTTAAAAGTTTTTTTACTGATTTGCAATTGTCATTTATATCATGCGTTATATTTTCTCTCAGTTTTTCCATTTTATTAGCTAAATCTATTTTATGAGGAGCTGCTAATTCTTCAGAAATAAATGTGTAAGAATTTTTATCGGCAATAATTTCTTTTAATTTGCCGTTACCTTTTGTTATTGAAGGAAGTTTAGCATAAGTTGAATTCCAAACATCTTTATCAATTCCTTCAAGGTTTTTATCCATTAAGTTATATCTTGCTTTTATAGAAGGTTCTCTAAAATTAGTGTTATATTGTTTGGTTATTTCAGCTATTTTTTTATCTAAAACTTCAACCCATTGTTTGCGAGTTTTTTTTATTCCGCCTATTACTATGTTTTCATCTATGTTACCGCTTAAAATCTGTGCATTTTTATCATTAAAATGTGTAATTGCATTGTCAAATTTTGAAAGTGTTTTTTTATAGGATTTTTTGACTGTATTAAGTCCTATTTTTTTGAATAAATTAGTAATGCTATCTGCACATTTTCTTGTAAATTTCGTTAAGTTGGTGAATTTTTTAAATAAAACATCTTTTAATGGAGCAAAGTTAAATATAACTTTACTTCTGGCTGTTAAATTTTGAATTTTTTTTAAAAATTTTATAGAGGTTGTTTGTAATTGATTTGCGTTTTTGTTTTCTTTTAATCTAATTATTTTATCGTCTAAATATTTGAAGAAATCATTTACTTTTTTGTAAGCTCCTTTAGGTAAACCTTTCATTAAAGCAAATAAACCAAACCCAACTGCCAAACCGCTTATAACTATATTTCTTCCTAAATGTCTGTTTCTTTTTTCTTTTTC
>CAYYAL010000045.1:0-9490 GCA_964469445.1 uncultured Muribaculaceae bacterium | reverse complement strand
TTAAAGAATAGATTAAAATCGACACAGGGATGAACATCACATATTAAGTTTAATAGTTTATCTCTAGTCATTTACTCTGCTCCTATAAATTGTCAATAATCCAATATATAATCATTAGTACAACAAGTCCTATTAGGATTGTACCATGAAAACCTAAATCAATTATCATTTATTTCTGCTCCTTCATTACATTTCTTTTCTAAATTATCTGGAACACCTTCTTCTCCATACATACACTGATTTACTTCTTTGTAACAATATGGACAATCTTTGCATGTTTCGTACATTTCATCATTAATCATTTCTTATTTTCCTCCCTTAACTCTTCTGCTGTAACACACTTTTAAATCTGTATTATCATATAATTAAATGGTGTTTTATTTATTTACATATTCATTATACTACAATCTTAATATAAATACAAACATATTCAAAACAAAACCTTTTGAATTAAAGGATTTTTTTACTTCGTGTTGCTTTGGCAAGTAAATAGTATATTGTCAAACCATTATTTCTTCACCATACCATCTTCTTGTTACCGAAACATCACACGAAATAGGTATTCCTAAATCAACAGCAGCATCACACATACATTGTGCAAATAATTCTTTACACTCTTTTGCATTTTCTTCAGGACACTCTCCAATAAATTCATCGTGAACAGGAATTAACAATCTAAATCCTAACTCTTTAAGTCTTTCGCATTTATGAATTTTTACTGCTGCCATTTTTGTTAAGTCTGCAGCACTTCCTTGTATTCGTGAATTAACGCACTGCCTTGTAGCGTCTGCAATTTTTCCACCATTATCAATAATTATAATACCTTCACTTGCGGCTTGTTCAATTATTGGTCTCTTTTTGAAAGGATTATTACGAAGCTTTTTTATGTATGCTTGTTGAATTTCATAAGGTACTTCTGACTCTGTAACTTCGCTATCAAACGATAATGGGTCTACATCACCATAACCAGGTTTCCATTTGAACTCAAATTCATCTAATTGCATTTCAGGTAATCGTCTCTTTCTACCCCAATATGTTGTTACAAAACCATAAGTTCTAGCCATATAAAGTGTATCATCTTCAAACTGTTTTATTGCAGGAAAACCTCTAAATACTCTATCTTGTATCTGTTGGGCTTTTTGTTTGGTTGTGTGTAACTGCTCAGCAATTGAGTTAATTCCTCTTCCATACAAAATTCCAAGTAATATTGACTTTGCCGAACTTCTTCTCTCTTTTCCTTCTTTATTCGTTGTACCATCTGGTCTAAATTCAAGACAATTTTCATACGTTGTACCAAATGCAAGTGCCGCTATACTTGCATACAAATCTTTTCCTTCTTGATATGCTTTTATCATTTCAGGGTCGCCACACATAGCTGTCATAACCTTGGGTTCCTGCTGGCTATAATCGCTAGACATCATTACATAACCATCTGTTGCTTTAAACATTTGTCTAATATCGTGATTATGAGATGGTATGTTTTGCATATTAGGATTGTCACTTGACATACGACCTGTTTTAGCACCATATTGATTAAAATTACAATGAATACGTCCTGTCTTTTCATTTATACATTCTGGTAACTTATCAACATAAGTAGATAATAATTTTTCAGTTGCCCTGTAATCAAGTATTGCTTTACAAAGTGGGTTATCAATTTTTTGTAATATCTCAACTCCTGTGCCACGAGGTGACTTTGGGTCTGGTGCTTCAATACCAAGAATATCATAAAACAAAATCGCCAACTGTGTAGGTGATGCTATGTTTATAGGGTCACTTAATTTATTTACAGGATTATTTAATTTATATTTTTCAATTTCAGGTTTATACATATCTAGTATTCGATAGAACTCTTCAAGTTGTTCATCTTTTTGTTTATTATATTTCTCAGACAACTCATACGCATAATCTAAATCAAAATCAACTCCTGTATCTTCCATTTCAGCTAATACTTCAATACAAGGCATTTCAATATCCCAGAATACTTTTGATACGTGCTCTAAACCATATTCAGTACAAAGTGGATTACTTTCAGTTAGATAAGGTAATTGCCATTCGTATAATTCATAAGTATCCACAGCATCTCTTGCTGCATATATATATCCTGTCTTAATTGGTACATAATCAAAGGTAATGCCATCAAATAACTTTCCAAATGAAAACTCATCTTCTTTACCGTCTAATACATACTTACTATGTAATGTTTTAAGTCCGTGGGGTTCGTTTTCATTTAAGCACATTGCTGCTAAGTGACAATCAAAGTAGCAAGGTACATATATTCCTAATTGATTTTTAACAACCCTTGTATCAAACTTTGCATTGTACTCTACAAATTTAACATCTGATTTTACAAGTGTTTCAAATCCTTCTTTTATTATTCTAGGGTCTAATTGACCTTCAACTTCCATACCTGTTATGTAACTAATATGATGTATAGGTACGTATACTCCCTTTTTGCCTGGTGTATATAAACTTGTACCAACTATTTTATCAGATATAGGGTCAAGTCCCGTTGTTTCAGTATCCATTGCAACAATACCTGAATACTTACAATCATAAATATATTCTTTGAACTTGTTTTCGTCCATTATATATTCATAATCGTCTTTGTACTTTCCTAATTTACTTTCTACAAGTGCGTTTATACTTGAAATCTTTTCAATTAAACCCCCGCCTTTAACAATAATAGGAGCAGATTTTTTGTTGGTGGACTTATTAACAACACTTTTATCTACTCCCTTTGTTGTTCGAGATGCGGGCAAATTAAATAAATCTGCCATTGTTTTTGTTCTCCTTTATTTTTTATAATTGAAAGTGCGAGAATCGAACTCGCATTAAAGGCTTATAAGGCCTTCGTTCTAACCATTGAACTAACTTTCAATATTGAGTGCTTTTCCACAATTTGCAACTTGCTTCGGACAAATCTTATAATCAGTTTTCTGTTTCCCTTTGACGTCGTTGGTATCTGCTCTGTTATAACGAATGTCGCACTCAATCAGCCCCTACAAGATTTGAACTTGTAAATGTAGGAATCAAAATCCTATGCCTTAACCCTTTGGCTAAGGGGCTAAAGTATGTTTGTTTTACGTTATGTAGCCACAAACATACAAAAGGCTTGTTGAGTGAGTGAATGATTAAAATGCCCTGCGAGGTGGATTATTGCTAGGTGTACGTCTCTGAGGCTGCTCAAGATTTTCACGATTATTATAACTGTTTGAGCTACCTTCGTTTGTATCAGGAAATGCTCCTGTGTCCAGATACACATTCATATCTTCCGCTGTCTTATCAAGTATGATTGTTCCTAAAGGATTTGTTATTTCAAAATCATCAAGATTTACAGGTTCATTTTCTATAGGGTAAAATTCATACGTTGTGTGCATATCACCCTTTTTACCACTTCTTTCAATTTCAATAATTTCATCGTGGAGTGGATTATAACGAGATGAAAGACTTGCAAGTCTCTGAAAATATGACTTACTTCTTTCCCAAACCTGAACTTCACCCGCGTCTTCATTATAAAGTGAAAGGAAAAGTCTCGGTGTAACTTTAAGTTGTGCTGCACAAAATGGGCACTTATCAAGAGGCTCATTATATGCTCTCAAACAATTTACATATCTGTCTTTATCACCTACTGCTACTTTATGACAAGCATAACCCTTAACATCTTCAACACCACGATATAAGAATCTAACTCTTGCTTTGTCCTTGTCATCTTTTAATGTAAAAAATGACCCACCACCATTACCGCCGTAGTTATCGGCTTCGTTCATACTAAATTCTGCCATATTATTTTTCCTCCTTAGAAACACTTAATATTTTATCTCTTAACTCCTTATCAAAAAGTGTTGAAATTATACTAGGAGTAACCTTAAGTAATGTAATACCAACTTTAGGTTCTTCCTTCGTATAAAATGAAGTTAAAAATGCCATAATATTAACAAATTCTGTTTTATTTATTGTAATAACTTCCTTTTCTCCTTCTTTTTCAAGTTCTCTAATCTTTGAATCTAAATTTTTATCTGCTACTTTGTCTAAGTCAACAAAAATTTCTAACATTTCAAAAATATCCATTTTTAAGTTCCTTTCAAATAATTATATAGTTTTATTAACAGTTTCTTAAAGGACTTAATTTAACTTGTAAAGACTTTTCCATATTATGAATTGTCATACGAGATACATTTAACTCTGAAGCTACATCTTTTCTGTCATAACCCTGAGATTCCATAATACATAGTGTACGTTCTTTTGAAGTTAAATTTGCTGGTAACATCATTTCAATAAGATTATATGTGTCCTCTACACCAACATTGATTAAGTCATTGATTGACTCTAAAATACATTTTCTCTTCTTTCGGTTTAAGTTTTCAGTTTCCTCCCTTAACTTATTACAAAAAACTTTACCGAAATAAGTTGTAAATGCTGACCCCTCTTGATATGTCAATAAACACATATCCAACTTCTCTAAACAAAAACTTGCAACGTCTGCTTCGGTTAATCCCCAATATTTATTCGACAACATTATGGCAAGTCTATATATTTTACAGTAAGACGTTGCAAGTATTCGTGACTCTGAATTTTGTTGGTACATAAATGCCAACTCTTCAAGTGAATACGAATCTAGGTTTTTATCAACTAAGGGTTGCAACAATTTATATGTGCTATACACCCTTAACCGCCTCCAATACCTTATTGTATTCTTCTATATTTGTAATCTTAAATGCGAATGGTCTATCTTTATCTTTATTTGGTTTAGACTGTAAACCACTTTCAGTAAGTAAAGACCATAGTGACTCTGAAGCATATAAATCAATGGCTCCACATTTTCTCCACATTGTTGACTTATCGTGGAACATAACATATTTAGAGTTATCATTGATTTTCTTACAATATTCAGCCAATGACTCTGACATTTCTTCAAATTCAGGCAATTCATTATTGTACTTTTTACCCTTCTTTGCTTCATATTCAATTACTGACTTTGGCTTTGGAATATAACGTGGTGTTACATCTGGATGATAAGGTTCGTTTACCTTATCTATGTCGATTGACAATGGATTGTTAGATGTGTTTTCCTCTTCATCTTCAACTCTTTTCCACCACCTTTTAAGTGTGGAATTTGTGATTGAAAATGTTTTGCCTGTATCTGGACCTGTTAAATATTTCATCAACACAGTTCCATATTTTTCTTCGGTCTTTTCGATACTAGCAATAATTGATGTGTCTTTTTTGCTTTGATACTTCATTTTGTTTTCCTCCGTATTTTATTTGGCCGTTATCGTTACCACAATTTTTATTACTATTTCATTATAGTATAATCTATTAAATCTGTCAATAAATATTATAAAATAATCTAATAAAATTTATTCGCCTTTTAATAATATGTTTGTTTCTTTTTCACAGAGTTCTATCATGTTATCAGTTCCTAAGTCTTCCCAAATTCGTTGTGATTGAGAAAACAGTCGGTTTATACGTTTGAAACCCCAACCCCAATTTCGGTGTAAAGCAATTGCTAATGAAGCATATACTCCAGGTACTAAATTGTTTACTTCTTCTTTCAATTTTTGCTTAGAACGATTATCATATTCCTTTAATTTCTGTTTTGTAGTCATAACCGAACTTCGCCTAAATTTTACATTCATCAAAATACCTCCTTCAAACTATCAAAATATTCCTTGTTCATATCGTTTATATCTTTTGCGACATTTATATCCCACACATATTCAGTAACAATTTTATTACCCAATGATTGTCTTATTCTTTCTCTTGCTTTTAATCCGGCTTCATCCATATCAGTTGCTAATATGAATTTTCTATTAGGCATATTCCTTAATGTTTTGAATTGATTTTCATTACCTGTACCATTTAATGCTACAGCATATTTTCCATAGACCCAGCAGGTCAACGCATCTATCATACTTTCACATATAATAATTTCATCAGGAAACCAATTTTTTATAGTTTTAGCACATATATTACATTCATACAACCCATATACAGGCTTTTCTACGTCTTGTGGATAATTAAAAAACTTTGTTTTAACACTTCGTCTTGCTACAAACAAACAATTTCCATTTATATCACGATTGGGAAATGTTATGCACTCTGTATTTTTATCATATCCAATGTCAAACAAATCAATAATTTCGTCTGTTAGTTTTCGCTTATACATATAAGGGTGTGTATATCTATAACTATCCAATTCTTGTTCGCTGATATATTTTTTCGTTTCAGACGTAATTTTTTTACGCCTACCAAAATCAACATCAATATCTGGTCTACTTTCAACAGCTACAGATAAAAAATTCCTTATCAACCATTTATTTCCATAAACACCAAAATCATCTTTACCAAAACAGTTACTTATCATTTCAGAAAGTGTTCCAGACCAACCACAACCAAAGCAATGACATTCGCCAGTCTTTTTATTTATACCAAATGATGGCTTACGTTCCTGACCTTCTTTATGAAACGGACAATTTGTTTGAATGTTGTTTCCAGAGTCAATAAACTTAGCAAATCTTTTTACACCATTCAATTCTAATTGTTTGCGTAACTCAATAAGTATATCTTGAGTGTCATCTAATATAACGTGATTATTTACTTCCATTTAGTTTTCCTCATAACAAGGTTTCATTTCGTGACAACCACCTTCTCGTTCACACATTGGTACTAATTCATCCATAAACTCGGGACAATTTTCAATAACTAATTTTCTCATCTGCATAACAACCTGCCTTGTTTCAGGTGACGCCTTTTTACATAATCTCTTATTACAAATAGTTATTAACTCTTCAGCATTCATATCCCAAATCATACACACCATTTCATCTTGTGGTGCTTTATTTCGGTCATATTGACTCTGTCGGTCATTTCTTTGTGACTTAACATAGGGTTGTGCGTGAACGTGCCTTACAAGATGAACACTTACCCAATAAGGACATTCAATGTAAAATGCAAAATGTAATCGTCTTATAGGCGAATGACGTGCTTTGAGTATTTTTTCTTTCCAACTTTTTGTTGGTATATCTGCTTTCTTTTTACCGATTGTTACCAATGCTCTCCTACGAACTTCTGCCCAATCATCATTTGTAGGATACTCAAATAACTCTACTAACATTAAAATACCACCTTCCTTTTTTCTTTATATTCCTGTTTAACTTCTTCACGTTTTTGTTCTTTTCTTTCAATAGTTGCAGAATCGCAATCACCTGGCATCCAGGTAAATTCACCCAAATCAATGTCCCACAGATAAGTTAGTTTATCACCAATTTTTCCGTCTCTGTTCTTTTTTATTTTCATAACCAAAGCCTCTTCTTTTTGGTTTAATGAAATAACTTTTGTAGCATTGTGTGCAATTCCGTCACTATCACGAATATCTTCCAAGTCTGGTGTATCTTTTTCAGTACCACCTCTATTGGATTGAACTACAACTAATATAGGTATTTTTAACTCACAACTCAATGCCATTAAGTCTTCGGATATATTTGTCAATGACGTTGTTTTATTATCTCCACGTTTATATCTCTCGTCTGTCATATAAGTTATCCCATCAATTGCAAGCATATCTAAATTATTTGCTTGAACAAATGTCCTTAACTTACCAACAGTTACCTGCTTATTGAAGTCCATAGGTGTTGATACTAATATACGATTATTATGTTCGGCTAACTTTTCATTGTATTGCCTGTATTCATCAATACTTACTTTACTTTTATCTCCTCTAACTAATGCCATATTTGAGAAGTGATTATTAAGTGTATCAAATCTATATCCAATTTTATCAGCACTCATTTCCGGAGATATATAACCAACATTTTTACCAATTTCCCAAGCGTGTTGAACTGTTTTTACAAGTACCCAAGACTTACCGATACCTGTACGAGCAAAAATTACTACAAATTCTTCCCCGCATTGCCACCCATATATAATATCATCTAACTCTTCAAAACCTGTTGGTATAAACCACTTATCTTTATTATTAGACTTATCTTCGAACATTTCAACTCTACTATTTGAGTGAATAATATCCACATAAGGTGTTGTATAATTTGGTGTTAAATTAACTAATTCAGATTGAAGATATCTACTAGCTTCATTTGAGTCTGATTTTAATAACTCTGCCGCTTTCTTAATTACAGGAACAGATTTTGAATATAAGTATTCTTCACGAATTGCGTCTACTAAATATCTGTCACTTTCATTAACTTCTAATAATTCAAAATCTGGAAATCTATTTATAAATGTTTCTGTATCGGGTACATTTTTATAGTTATCAAAATGCTCTTTTATAAAAGAATATTCATCCTCATATTCTAAAAAATAATCAATTGTTAGATTATTATCAGTTATGATTGAAATATCTTTTGTTGAGATAATTTTATTTAATATTTGTAATGAAACCATTATCTTTTATCTCCACCTTTCAAACATACTTTTATTCCTTCATTTATTCTACTTGATAACTTTGTGCCAAGATATCTTTCTAAATCGCTTGGAACTATATTGCTTGTATATATGTTAGACATTTCATTTAGAACTCTATAATCTAATATCGCCAATAATGTAGTAAAATCATAATTTGAAATATTAGATGCTGCAATATCATCCCACACAACAATATCTACGTTGAATAAATCTTGTTTCATACTTTCAAATTCAGGGTCAGGGTGTGATATTACGTCTTTGCATTTATATAGAAATGTAGGAACATTTATAAATATACCTCTTTTTGTAAAACAATTACCCGCCCACTTTTCATTGAAATATTGTAGCAGTAGTTTTATAGACCACGTTGTCTTACCATTACCACAAGTTGTACTATAAATATATAGTGAATTACCACATTCTGTAAAATCAACAATATTATCTCGTATTTCGGCTAAACGCATAAAAGCATCTACGTCACAATCATCTGGTATCAATTGATTTACTCTCTGCTTTATTTTAGGTATATTACTATGTTTTAACATATATTTCATTTCTAAATAACGTATACAAGCATCTTTACACTCATTTTCACATACGTCTTTATATAAGCAATCTTCAAATTTCATAAATACTCCTTAAAACGTCATCGGTGTTCCATCATCATTCCTAGCCATTTTACTAATTCTATCTTCATCTGAACTATACTTAACTTGTGGAGCTGTATTAGTATCTGGTGTAGAAGTTATGCTTACATATTGTAATCTAGGTTCCATAACTTTCAGCGTATTGTTATATTGAAGTGACAATTTTACAGCCCCTATTTTATCATTAACTTTTGATAATTCATCTAAATAATGTTTGAATGTACTAGCATAAAAATGGTGCCTTTGTTTACCTGTGAAATCAAATCTATTATCTAACAATTCTCCTAATAATTTTTTAAGTTCTTTATCATCAGTAAAATTGTTTATAAGTAGACAAGCATCTAAATATTCTTCATTGTTTGTTTTCTTTTTTGATTTTTCATCTGAAACACCAAAATTAAATTCCTGCTGTGCCAATA
>CAYYAL010000044.1:0-10165 GCA_964469445.1 uncultured Muribaculaceae bacterium | reverse complement strand
ATTTTACACAATAATTATCTATTTATATTTCGTGTAAACCTCGGTAAGCAATTTTGTTTTTAATCCGCTGAGCGGAACTTACTTTCTGCAGTTTGTATATAAATTCTATTAAGAACATGATTAAAAGTCAAATTAAAAGTTACGATTTCTTAAAAAATCTAAAATTAATCCCGAAAATTCTGAGGCTTTTATAAATACTTTCATTTTTAATAGAAAAAATTTGCTGTAAAAATGTTGATTTTAAATACATATCGTAAGAATTTATTGCGATTTTTTGTTGTAATTTCTTATTTGAAGTTAAAAATTTTAACATATTTTGCCTTATTTCAAAATCAAGTTTTTTTAATAATTTATATTTAACAGTACTAAAATTATTTTTGTGTATTCTATATTTAAGCAAAACTTTTTGAAGATTTGCAATATTTAAAACTCGTACTGCACGGCTCCAAAGTTCATAATCTTCGGCAGTTGTATAATCTTCATTATATCTTAATTTATACTTATCAAAATCATTTTTTCTAAACATAACAGTTGGGTGTCCTAATTGACAGGCATTTAGAAAATCTAAAAACCTTGGATTTTCTAAATTTTTTATAACATCTTTTTGAGGAAATGTTTCAAACCATGTTCCTAATATGGAAATTTCTTTATGATTTTCTAAAAAATAAACTTGTTCCTCAAATCTTAAAGGAAGAGAAATATCGTCAGAATCCATTCTTGCAATAAATTCCCCTGTCGCCAAATCAAAACCTCTGTTTAAGGTTTTGCTCAAACCAAAATTTTTATCATTCTTAAAATATTTTATACGCTTATCACTATAAGATAAAATTATTTTTCTAATATTTATTTCAGAATTATCATCAAGAATAATAAATTCAAAATCAGTATACGTTTGATTTAAAATACTTTCTATAGCTTCTCTTAAAAAAATTTCTTCTGTATTATAAACAGGCATAATTACAGAAATTTTAGACATTTAATTTACTCCTTTATATTCAATGGGGCTTTTAATCATAAGTCCTGCAAATTCACCGATTTTCTTATAAAACTTACCTAAAACATTAAAAAATAAACTCTTCCCACAAAAAAATGAAAACGGAAGTAAAAACCCGAACAATAAAATATTAAAAATGACTTCAAACGTCGGTTTTAAAACATTTAACCCTAAATATTTATGATAACTTTTAACGTACCCGTTTGTCCAATGACGATTTAAAATCCAATCAACAGTAGCCCTATCCTTCGGAACTTTTTCATACACAATACTCTCATTACACCATATAATCTTATAACCATTTTCATAAACCTTGGAAAAAAATAAAATGTCTTCTCCCATCATACCATTAGATTGTTCATCAAAATAAATACCGCTTTTTCTCATAATCTCTGTTGTGAATAAAACATTGCCGGCTCCTGCAGTTTTTCGAATTCTTCCTGTTTTCTTATTATTTTTTCTGTTAAAAATAAAATTATTTTTTATAAATTTAGGGGTATCTTTTTCAAAAATTTGAATAACAGAAGAAGAGACGACATCTGCATCATATTTTTCCATTGATTTAACAAGTTCTAAAAGCCAATTTTTATCAACAATTTCATCGTCATCAATAAATGAAATATAATCGACATTAAGTTTTAATGCTGCTCTTAATGCTTTATTTCTTGAACTTGCATAACCTTTTTTAAGTTCATTTATATAATGAATTTTAATCGGAAAATCTTTTTGAAATTCATTAATAATAACCTTTGAATTAAAATCAGAACTATTATCAACAATCAAAAGCTCTATTAAATAATTTAAATTTAAATTCGCTTTTCTAATCGAATTTAATGCCTCTGAAAGCATTTTTTCTCTGTTATAAGTACATATTGAAATAAAAATTTTCTTCACAACAAATACTCCTCTCTTATTAGAGAGTGCTTTAAAGTTATACATTTTAATTTGTATTTTTGCTTTATACTTCCAAATGTTATCCGATATAAGAATAAATATTTCAAATACTGAATTTTCATATTTTGTATTCTTTTAAAATAATCTTTCATCAATCTTCCTTGTCGATTTTATATTAGATTACTCAAATTATAATTTAAGACTTTTAATTTCATTATAAAACCCATTATAAGACATTAAAATGCATTGTCAACCCTATATTTAGCAAAAATAATGGCGTAAAAAGCCATTATTAAAAACTTTATAAATTATAAAATAAGAAGAAGGAGGAGGAGAATACTTTTGTCAAATAATATTAAAAAAGCATTTGGAACTAATTTAAAATTAATTAGAAAATCAAAAAATATAACTCAAGAAAAATTAGCCGAAATTATAGGCATAAACTTAAGACAACTTGCGAGAATTGAAGCCGGGGCAAGTTTTGTATCTTCAGAAACAATAGAAAAAATTTGTATCGGTCTTAATTTAACTATAAGAGAATTATTCGACTTTGATATTGAAACCCAAATAACTAACTCTACCGTCGATGAAAAAACATACCAAGATAATATTAATTATATTATTACCAAATGCAAAAAAAATGCCAAATCTACCAAAAAAATTGAATTTATAAAGCTTGCAATTGAAGCTCTTGAAAATCCAAAAGCTTTCGACAAAATAAAAATTATGATTGAAGGAATGGAAATACTTCAAGAACAATAAATTATTTTTATTATTTTAAACTACGATTTTTCTCATACTTTTGTATAACTTTGGGGGTTCATAAAATCCTCATTTTGTATGATTTCATAAATGTAAACATTTGTTACTATCTATACGTAATCTGTTTACAGATTGCCACACATATCCCTAATTAATAGCTATGTTTGACCATTCAAACATAGCTTTCCCTATATATGGGGTTTTAAAAAAAGAGGGCAAGATGGCAGGAAGCTCGGAAGACAAGAAACTCAGAAGACAAGTAAAAAGAAAGTGAAAAACTATGACAAATAAGCGTCGTTCTAAAAAACCACGTCGTCCTGAATTTATTTCAGGACCTAATGAAAAGATGCTGAAACGAGTTCAGCATGACGTAGGTCGTTCAGCATGACGTGAAAGGGCAAATTCAAGACGACGCGAAGGATAAAGTTAAAGAAATGCGTTTTTGTAAATATTTCTTTAATTTATAACCCTATTTCGTCTAAAATCGCTGAAACTGCTTTTGATTTATTAAGCGTATAAAAATGCAAACCTTCAATTCCATTTTCAACAAGATTTTTACACTGATTTATCGCAAATTCTATCCCTAACTTTTCAATATCGGCAGGATTTTCTTTAAATTTTTCTAAATCTGTCTTAAATTTTTCAGGTAAAGAAACACGACACAAATTAATCATCTTATTTAATTGATTGTAACTCGTAACAGGCAAAATACCTGCTGCAACAGGAATTTCTATCCCTTCTTTTCTTATCAAATCAATGAATTTATAAAATTTTTCATTATCAAAAAACAGCTGAGTATAAATCACATCGGCACCTGCATTTACTTTTCTTTTTAAATTCCGAATATCAAGTTCTAATGAAGGGCAAGCAATATGACCTTCCGGATATCCTGCAACGCCGATTGAAAGTTCTGTATTTGCCTTTATAAAAGATACGAGTTCATTCGCATATTTAAAATCCAAATGGCAAACATCTATATTTTGCGGTTCATCGCCTCTGAGAGCAAGAATATTTTCGATTTTAAGCTCTTTAATATCTTCCAAATATTGCTCAATCTGGTTTTTTGAAGAACAAACACATGTAAAATGTGGCATTATTTCAAGAGCCGTTTCTTTTTTAATCCTTTTTACCAAATCTAACGAAGCTTCTCTATTTGTACCGCCTGCACCGTAAGTTAAAGAGATAAGAGAAGGTTTAAATTTCTTCAAATCTTTTAAAACCTCTATCAACTTATCTTTTTTAAATCCGTCTAAATCATCTTTCGGCGGAAAAACTTCAAAAGATAAAACCGTTTTATTTTTTTTATAAATTTCTTTCAAATCCATTATTTAAAAATAACATGAAACATTTTGGATTGGAAATTTTTTACAAATTTCCCCAAATTACTCTCTCAATATTTGCCAAATCTTTTTGATAATTTATATTTTTAAACCCGTTTTTTTGCATAATTTCTTTAACTAAATTAAATTGTCCAAATCCGATTTCAAATATCAAAAAACCATTTTTATTAAGAAATTTTGGTGCTTCTCGAGAAATTTTTTCGTAAAATTCAATTCCATTTTCATCTGAAGCAAAAAGTGCATTTTGAGGTTCAAATGACAATTCCTGTTGTAATTTTTCTTTTTCGGAAGGTTTTACATAAGGCGGATTTGAAATTATCATATCAAATTTTTCATCACTCCTTATCTTGGAAAAAATATCAGATTTTCTAAAAATTGCTTTGTTAAAAAGATTTAATTTCGCAGTATTATCAAGTGCCACTTGAATTGCAGAACTTGAAATATCAACCCCCAAAACTTGAGCCGAAGTAAGTTTTGCGACCATACAAGAAATACAGCCTGAACCGCAACCTATATCCAAAACTTGTTTAAAATCGTTTAAATTTATTATTTCAACGGATTTTCTCACTAAAAATTCGGTTTCATCTCTCGGTATCAAAACATTTTCGTTTACAATAAAATCTTCACCCATAAAATAACTTGTTCCGATTATATATTGAACAGGCATTTTTGTTTCCGCTCTTAGTCTTGCTTTTTCACAAGCATTTTCACCAAAAGCTTCCGCTAACATTTTTGCTTCAATTTTAGCTTCGTTTTCCTCAATCTTCAATGAGGTCAATATTTTCACAATCTCTTTTATGTTCATCTAAAATTCTTTCTATCATATTTTTTAAATCAAGCCTTGATAAATCTTCCGTTTCACACTTTTCTAAATCATATTTTTTGCATAATTTATCATAATAATATAACTGTTTTTTTGTAGGTTTTTCTTTCGACATCTTAAATTCTTGTGCCTTTTTTCGCTGTTTTTTATTAAATTCTTTTTGAGCATCAAGAAATGGTTTTTGCGAAAATTTGTAATCATAATATTTTTTGCACTCAACCAAAAACAAATTCATATCTTTTAAAAACTTTTCTTCTCCGATAAAATCCTCAAGAAATGGAAATCTTGAAGAATTAATTTCTAAATAATAAGTTTCATCTTCAAGAAATTTGTCAGCGATTTCATCAACAGAAAGGGTTTGATTTTTTTTAACAAAAGCTCTTAAATAAGCACATAAAGAAGCTTTCTGGTTTTTGGATAAATCTAAAAAAATTTGATTTTTAATTTCATACATAAATTAATTATACTTCAAAAAAGTTATTAATATTAATCAATATCCAAACCTAAATCCAATGGATTTGCCTTTGCAACAATGGCACTTGTAGAAATTATATCGACACCCGCTTGAGCAAACTTCTTAACCGTATCAAAATTAACATTTCCGCTGATTTCCACAATAGCATTATTATTAATCAAATTGCATGCCTGCGAAATATCTTCTGCACTTTTAAAATTATCCAACATAATGATATCAGCCCCGCAAGAAACAGCTTCTGCGACTTGCTCAATAGTATCGCATTCAACTTCAATTTTATGCGTATGTGATAAATTTTGCCTTATTTTTTCAACAGCATTTGTAATCGAACCTGCAAACTTTATGTGATTATCCTTAATCATTGCACAATCAGAAAGATTAAAGCGATGCAAACTTCCGCCACCTGTTTTTACAGCATATTTTTCAAAAATTCTGAAATTTGGAGTTGTTTTTCTGGTATCCGCAATCTTTGCCTTAGTCTCTTTAATTAATTCAACATATCTATTCGTTTCTGTCGCAATTCCTGACATTCTTTGAATATAATTTAAAGCCGTTCTCTCTCCCATTAAAATGGCTTTGCCCAAACCATTTATTTCAGCAATTTTATCACCTTTTTTAATTTTATCACCGTCTTTAAAATAGAATTTAACGTCTATTTCATCAGAAAGTACTTTAAAAACCGTTTTAAAAACGTCTAACCCACAAATTATTCCGTCTTGACGAGTTCTTAAAACAGCTTTAAGTTTACCGTCACAAAGATTTTCCGCAGCAACATCTTCAAAGGTAATATCTTCCTTCAAAGCCGATTTCACGTGTTCTTCAATTAAAAATTTCTGTAACATATTACCCTACTGAAATAAATTCTTTTTCGCCTTTTTGGAAACAATTGTGAAGAGCTTCTTCTTGAGTAAAGACATAATCTTCTCTGAAATGAGCCCCCCTTGATTCTTTTCGATTTAATGCGGATTTAGCAACAATTTCCGCAACAGTGAGCATATTTTTAAATTCATATTCATATTTATTAGAACATTTGTCTGTCGTTCTGAATATAGCTTTAAGCCTTTTAATTTCATCTAACGCTTTTAAAATATTTTTTTTATTACGTAAAATTCCCACATTTTTCCACATGGTTTCTTGCAACTCTTTTTTTAAATCGTCAATATCTAAATTAAAATCAATTATAGGTTGATTATATTTTTCAACAATTTTTCTCATGTTTTCATCAATTGATTTAGGCGGTTCAAGATTGGCAAAAGTAAGATAATTAGCCAATTCATAAGCAGAAACAACACACTCAAGAAGCGAATTGCTTGCAAGCCTGTTTGCACCATGCAAACCTGTTGAAGCAGTTTCTCCTATCGCATAAAGTCCATTTACAGAAGTTTTTCCTTCCATTGTTGTTTTTACCCCACCCATAGAATAATGTGCCGCAGGTGCAACAGGAATAAAATCTTTTGAAATATCAATTCCATTTTCCATACAAATTCTTGTAATATTCGGAAATCTTTTCTCTAAAACTTCTTTTGAAAGATGAGTTGAATTTAAAAATACATTATCAACATTTAATTCTTTCATTTCATTAAAAATAGCCCTTGTAACAATATCACGAGGAGCAAGTTCTTTTTTCTCATGATATCTGGACATAAATTCTTCACCTGCTTGATTAACAAGTTTTGCACCTTCGCCTCTGACAGCTTCCGAAATCAAAAATCTATTTTCTTCAGAATCAATAGCCAAAGCCGTCGGGTGGAACTGAATAAATTCCAAATCTCTCATAACAGCACCGGCTCTGTATGCAAGAGCAATTCCATCACCTGTTGCAATCGCAGGATTTGTTGTGTACTTATAAATTTGCCCCAATCCGCCCGTTGCAAGAACAGTCGCTACCGTATAAACCGTTTCATATTCATTTATCAAATCATTGAATACAACCAAACCTTTACAAGCATTATTATTTATCAAAAGTTCAACTGCAACCGTTTGTTCATAAACCTGAATATTATCATTTTGCAAAACTTTTTCACATAAAACTTTTTCAATACTTCTGCCTGTTGCATCTCCGCCGGAATGAAGTATTCGCTTAATACTATGTGCTGCCTCTAATGTAAAATTGAAATTGTTTTGCTCATCTTTATCAAAATCAACACCAAATGATAACAAATCTTTTATAACCGTATCTGAATTTTCTGATATAAATTTTGTTATATTAAAATCACTTAAACCTGCACCTGCTTTAAGAGTGTCTGAAATATGCAAACTCGGATTATCAAGTTTATTTTCCTTCAAAACTCCGACAATTCCGCCTTGTGCATATCTGGAATTGCTCTCTCCGAGTTTTGATTTTGTAATTAATAAAACCCCGTCAGGCAAATTCATTTGCTGGGTTAATTTTAACGCACAATAAAGTCCTGCGATCCCGCCCCCGATTATAACTGCTGAATATTTTGAATATTTCATAAACCTTCTTTCATTATTCAAAAAAATGAAACAATTTTTACATATTATAAATTAAACAAATTTTAATTTAAAGGGCTTATTTTCATTTTTGATACATCTTTTTATATTAAAATAACTGAAAAAAATTTTTGTTATTTATTTCTTGAATTAAAATAATTTTTTAACAAAATCGGAATATATCGAGCATTTAATGCACTGAAATCAAAAACAAATTCATTTATTCCCATATCAACAAGTTCATCTATATCTTCAAATCTCTGCAAAATTTTATCTTCAAACATGTGCATTCTGCAAAATCCATCAACCGTAAACGGATAAATTTTCTTTAAAGAAGGGTCTTTTAAGGCATATTCGCCTTTATGACAAGGAGCTTTGCAAGAAAGCCTTGAAACAATTGCCGTGTCATTATTCAACGGGCAAAGCCCCAAACTCGGAACCCTTATATTCCCAGCTATCGTAATTTTTTTATTTGCAATAACATTACCTATCTTTTTCAAAGTTCTGACCGTATTTTCTTGCTCATTAAAATTAGTAAAATCAATTGTTTCAATCGGATACAAATTATTTAAACAATTTATTGACATGCTATTTAAAAGATTTATACCCTGACCGATTTCCAATGGAATACGATTTAAGTCGCTGTCATTTATGACCGCCCAAAAGTATCCGATATTATTAATAATTAAACTTGAAGGGTGCGGTTCTGAGATACACAAATGCTTTACATATTCATAAACCCTATCAAAATCTCTTTCTATAAGTATTCTCGGCGTAGAAAGTTGTAATTTTATTCCGTATTCTGAACAAAACTTCTTAACTTTTATTATCAACTCACTGAAACTACTCTTCGCCAAATCCACCGTAGAAAGAATTTCACCATATTCTATCGAATAAATGGGATTATAACCGATTTTTTGTATAAATTTCTTTATCTGTTTAACATGTTCCAATGAAGAAATCCTTAAATTTATCTTATAAGACTCTTCTTTTTTAAAATCTATACCTGTTTTCAAACGAGAATTTTTAATCTCCCAATCAAATTTTTGAATATTTCGACTGAATTTGAAATTCCGCCCTTCCGCAGAAACCATTTCTCCGGAAAAATGATTTGTTTGATAAGAACTTTTTCTTGTATGTTTAAAAGGCAATTTTTCATTTTTGAAAACTTTCGGTTTTTCAATAATTTTTTCGACAAGTTCAATGCCTTCCAAAATCTCCTCAGAATTCGCAAATTTTCCTTTTATAACAACATTATCAATTGCTTTCATTTTTTTAATTTCATCAGCACACCAAGGAAGATTATCACTATCAATTGCCAAAGAAAGATTTGTATATTTTTTTATCTTCGCAATATTTTTCATATAAATTTCTTCTGTAATAATAATCTGATCAACTTTATGAAAAGTGTTTAAAAAATCAATTCCTGCAATATTATGAATATCAAAATAAGAATCCATAATAACTTTAAAAGATAAATCAAAAACTTTTATAGCTTCAAGAATAGCAAAACTGTTTATAAAAATACCGTCAATTTTTGTGGTTTTTAAAAATCTTATAAGTTTTTTTATTTCAATAAGATTTTCTTCAGTAATATTATGTTTAAAGTTTATATAAATTTTTGCTCCGTTTTTATGAGCAACTTCAATAAATTCATTAATATAATCAAAATTTCCATCAAGAAATTTACTGTGATAAACATAAAAATCACGACATTTAACGTGTTTTACAAAAAGCTCAATGTCTTCAGGCTTTTTTACAGGTGCAATAACTTTTAAATCTTTCATTTAATAATTATACTTTTTTACCCCTAAAAATACAAATTATTATTAAAAAAAGTAATGTTTTTGTTAAAAAACCTCAAAAATGTTAAAATTAAAGGTTAGATTTCAATTTAAAGACTAATAAAATACACCAAATAATGGATACTATAACAGACTTATAAATTGTAGAATTAGGGAGTAAAAAAAGACTTTGGGATATAGTTATGGCACCACCAAAGACAGATAAAAAAAAGAAGAAAAAAATGCAATTGGCTAAAGACGGCAAACAGCTTGCCCTTGCGGTCATAGTTTTTGTTGCCTTCTTTGCTAAATTAGGTCATATGGGATACACATCATATAAAGAAAAGGCTGAAGAAAACAAGCTTATTGCAGAATATGAACAAAAAATGGCGAATGAAGCCAACAACCCTCAAAATATAGTTGATGGAACCTCTCAAACAGAAGTTCAGGTTGAAAATACCGCTAATCAACCTGTTGGCGACTTAAATCAGGCTGACACAAATAAAAATTCAATAAGTGATGTTGATATCATTATAAAACCAGACGGAGCCTCTTTTAATGGAAAAAGAATTCTAATCCCCGTGATAACAAAGAACACGAACAATCCTTTTGTTCCTTATAAAGAAGAAATGCCTGCAT
>CAYYAL010000043.1:8762-10293 GCA_964469445.1 uncultured Muribaculaceae bacterium | reverse complement strand
GGTCCGAGTTCAAAATTTAAAATTTGATGAAGAGGGTTTAATACAAATTCCGCAACATCGAGAGGCACGTTATTTGTACTTTTTATTGTAAAATCTGATTTTTTTTCACCATAAAGTTCCACATCACCTTTAACAAATACGGTTTCTGTTTTAGTTGCCGGAACTTTTACATTCATATTTAATTTATCACCTAAAAACGTTATTATAATTGTAGCAAGAGGTGTATTATTGGGTAAAGGTTTAATTAAATAAGCGTTTGAAGATATGATTTTACCTGTAATATTAGGTTGCAGATATTCTCCTTTAATTTTAACTTCACCTTCCAAATCTGAACAATATCCGTATTTTTTAAAATAATACAAATTAATTTCTTCATCTAATTTTATACCCGGAAGCAGGTCGACAATAGATTCTATTCTTGATTTCAAAACATTTATCGTTAAGTCGAGGGTTGGCACTTTTGCTCTTATATTTTTTATTTCACCTAAAACATTTGCATTTACATTTGGAGCTTTTATATCAATTGTTTTAATAATTAAATCATTGTTATTAGGTTCCAATAAACTTTTTATATGAATACGATTTTTTACGATTATTGAAGACGGAATATCTTTTCTTATAATTTTAGGTTTATCAATATACAAATTTACGGATAGTTCATTTTTTTTATTTTTATCTGTAAACGCCTCGAAATTTATTATCCCTGCTGCTTTTTTAATATCATTTTTGCTGAATTTTGCAATATAATTTGAAAAATAGCTTAAATCAAGGTTTGTAATTATTGCATTTATCTTAAAGCTATCTTCAGAAAAAGCTTTGTTTATAGGCATTTTCAAGTCTAAATCAGCAGATATTTGCGAATGTTTTTTCCCGTTAAGCAATTTTGCAGAAGTCGCTAATTTTATTTTTTTATTCAAATCAAAGACAGATAATTGTAGATAATCTCCTAATAAATCAGATTTTTTATTCAAAATTTCATCAATAAATATTATTTCATAACTGTTTATATTCGTATTTTTTAGAATTAATTCAAGTACATTTTTTGGCGGTTCAATTATAAAATTGCCTAAGCATAACTTATTTTCTTTATTTATTTTTAAATCGGCAAAAATTTTATCAGATTTTAGATAATTTACAACAATTTTTTTTGATATAAAAGGTAATAATTTTATATTTATTTTGAAATCCGTTAAATAGAGTGCTTTTTTATTATTTTTATCTGACAATTCAAACTTGTCCAAAGACAACCAAACAGAGGGCGTTAAACCCATCTTAAGCTTCGGATTAACAATTTCTGCCTTCATCTGCGTTTTTTCGGATATAAAATTTTGAAGAAATTCGACACGATTTTCAATATTAATAAATTGAGGAATTCCCCAAAAATAAACAGCATACAAAAATGTTAAAATTGCTGTTGATATTAATATTTTTAACCTTATACCCATTTACATATTATATAATTAAATAACTTTTTTAATATCTTTTGTTAAGTTAGTTTTTACAGGAATTTAACAATTTATTTTTCAGCTAA
>CAYYAL010000043.1:0-8662 GCA_964469445.1 uncultured Muribaculaceae bacterium | reverse complement strand
CAGTATTATATACGCTTGTAACTTCTCTATCATTATCATAATTAGATAACCAAGATGCAAATTCTTCCAAATTAATACCGCTCATGATGAATCTTAAAGATGCCGGTTGAAATTCTTCGGGAGAATTTTCTAAAAATTCACAATTTAATTTTGAAAAAATTTCAGAATTTCCTGTCGCATCTATAAAGTATTTCGCCCCGATAGGTTCCGATAACATTTCAGAATTAATTATTAAAGAAACAACGTTTTTATTTTCGGTATTAACTTGTATAGGCTCAGAATTAAATAAGACATTTACGCCGACTTTTGACATCATTCTATCTAATGCAACCTTGCATAATTCATGGTTAAACCAACCTTTGTTCCCATCAAGATAAGTAATTTGACCATTTAACTTTTGTAATTCAATGACTAAATCGTTAAAAAAATCGGTATTAATTTGATTATCGGAAGATTTCATTGAAGGAATAACAAGCCCTGATGTAATTGCGCCACCTAAATGAATATTTTTTTCAATTAAAAGAGTTTTTAAACCTAATTTGGCACTTGTATAAGCACAAGCACAACCGGCAGTTCCGCCTCCTATAATAATTATATCAAATTTTTTCATGACAAACTCCTTTAAAAAATTTAGAACTTGATATCAATTTAGATTCATTGAATTCGGATTCTCTGTCCGATAAAATTTCTTGATTTGTTTTATCTAAATGTTTATCTTTATAGGTAATCCCTGCTTTTGTTTTTAATAAATCCAATTCAATATCATCTAATTTATATTGTATATTATTTTTATTCTTCGTGGCAATAGTTCCAACAAAATTATTATTTTTATCTTTAGTTTTTCCGATGAGAAATCCTGCATTAAGAAATGCCTTTCGAATTAAAGCTGCAGACGAATAAGTTAAAAGAATTCCGTCATCATTAAGACATTTAAACAATTCTTTAAAGAAATCTTCACTCCATAACATAGGGCAAATATTAGGAGTGAATGCATCTAAAAAAATGACGTCATATTTATCAGATAATTGTAAAACTGATTTTCTGGCATCATTATTATAAGAATTTATAGAAATTAGATGATTTTTTAATATATAATCCGCCTTTTTACTACGTTTCGATATATACCTATAATATATATTATGTAAAAAGGCTTGTTTTTCTTCTTTTTTGATATATTTATACCCGTTTTTTTGATAAAATTCATTCAATTTGAGAGTAAGTTCGTCAAAAAAATCAAAATACTTCTTTTCTGTTAAAATTTTTGATACTTTTTCATTATATATTAATTCTGGATTGTTTTTTAAAATAGATTTTAATAATACAATATTAACTTCCGGTTTAATTTTATAAGGCGATTTATATTTTTTTCCGGAAAGCATCTTTTGTATTTGCAAAGATTTTTGAGACTTATAAGAAAATTTACTCCGCTTAAAATGCGTTTTAAGGCTTATAAAAGGAGATACCCCTATTAGTACGTCATCTGTTTCTAATAAATCAATTTTGAGGCTATATTTTGAAAAACATTGTTTTGATTGGTTTTTAGAGATTTTGAAATCTTTTTTGATTTTTTGCGAAATTTTTTTTAAAAAATTTCGTCTTTTTGGATTTTTGAAAATTCCCGAATTTATTTCTAAATTTTTTTCAACAGAATTTTTATTTATTTTATAAATTTTATTTAATGAAATTATTTTAATTTTATTTTCTAAATAATTTTCCATGCGTTTACATGCAGAATTCTTAAATTCATTCCGTAAAATATTATCGGTATATATCGCTTCGTTATTATTTTGTTTACAGAAATGTAATTTATTATATAAATATTCCGCTTCGATATATTTTTCTCGCAATTTCAATTCTGTAATATTATCGGTATATATCGGGGCGATATTAGCTGTAGGCGAAACTAATTTTTTAAATTTTTTTTTGACTTTTTTGAAAAATTTTTCAAAAATATTTTCTGATTTTTTATTTTCTTCTAAATAATTTATAAAGTAATTTAAAAAAGATTTTGTATTATAACCAATTCCATAGCAAATATCCAGAACTTTTATATTATCTTTTTCGCTAAACAGCTTATCCAAATTAGCAGGTAGAATAAACTTTTCATAAGATTCCGTCAATGCACCGTAAGCTGAATGATAAATATCATCGCAAGATGGACTAAAAAGCCCGACAGAACCGTCATTTGTGTAATAAGGACAGAATTCATTCATTTTTAATATCTACCCCGATTATTTTATATTAAAGGTGCCTTTTATCAGGATTTACAAGAATTTGAGCCAGTTTGTCCGCACCTTCAAAATTTCTTTGTGAGAGAATTTTCCCAGCCAATTCGACATCATAATTCACAAGTCGATGTTCAATCGTAAAAGCCCCATTTTCAAAGGTTATTATAGCATAACAAGGTCTTGGGTCGTTAAAAGGTCTTCCCACACTTCCTACATTTACGACTGTTTTTTTAGAAGTTGTTTGATATCCGCACGGAATATGAGTATGTCCGCATAAAATCAAATTAGCATCAGTGTTTTTAACCATTTCTTCAACTTGTTCAAGCGGTAAATCAGGCAAAATATTTTCGCCCTGATCTCTCGGGCTTCCATGCACCAAAAGAACCTTTACACCTTCAATTTCAAGCATTTTTTGTTCCGGTAGACTTTTTAAATATTCCAAATCACCTTTTGGCAACAATTTTGTATCATCTTCCATCGCAATTGCCATTAATGGAAATCTATCGTAAACATTTTTATAAACTTCAGGTGAAAAATATGCCAGATATTTATCAGTATTTCCTTGTATAACAGTTATATCCGGAGAAATTTTATTCCACAATTCCATCGTTTCCACAGGTTGCGGTCCTGCAAGTGCAATATCACCTAAACAGAAAATTTCATCACATTTATTTAAGTTTATATCAGCCAAAACGGCGTCAAGTGCCATTTTATTACCATGTATATCAGAAATTACCGCAATTTTTTTCATAAAATTCACCCCAATTATATTTTAGTAGTAGAATAATTATATGATAAACAGACGTAAAACTAAACAAATTTCAATCGGTGATGTGAAAATAGGCGGGAATGCTCCTATTACAGTACAATCAATGTGCAATACAGATACTCGTGATATCAATGCGACATTAAACCAGATAAAAGAACTTGCCGATTGCGGTTGTGAAATCATTAGACTTGCCGTTTTAAACAAAGACGCAGCTGATGCTGTTAAAGAAATAGTTAAAAAATCGCCGATTCCTGTCATCGCTGATATCCACTTTGATTACAGACTTGCAATTACTTGTATAGAAAACGGAATTAATGCACTTCGGCTTAACCCCGGAAATATCGGCAAACAAGAAAATGTTATTAAAGTCGTAAACCTTGCTAAAGAACGTCAAATTCCAATTAGAATAGGCGTAAATGCAGGGTCTTTAGAAAAAGAATTATATGAAAAAGATATTCCTTTATATGAAAAAATGGTTGAAAGTGCTTTAAAACACATAAAAATTTTAGAAGACTTAGACTTCGATTTAATAAAAATTTCTCTAAAATCTTCTGATGTTTTAACAACAATAAAAGCTTATGAATTAATGTCTAAAAAAGTAGATTATCCTTTACATTTAGGGGTAACAGAAGCCGGAACATTCAAAGGCGGGTTAGTAAAATCCTCTGTCGGATTGGGAAGCCTTTTATCACAAGGAATTGGTGATACAATAAGAGTTTCTTTAACTGAAAATCCGGTAGAAGAAGTTTGGGCAGGTTTTCAGATTTTAAAATCACTTGGTTTAAGACAAAAAGGAGTTAATTTTGTTTCTTGTCCAACATGTGGACGTTGCCAAATAAATCTGATTTCTTTAGCAAAACAAGTAGAAGAAAAATTTAAAGATTTAGATAAACCGATTACTATTGCGACAATGGGTTGTGCCGTTAATGGCCCAGGTGAAGCTAAACATGCCGATTTTGGGGTAGCAGGCGGGATTAAAGAAGGTTATATTTTTAAAAAGGGTGAAATTATTAAAAGAGTTCCTGAAGCTGAAATTTTAACCGAATTGGAAAAGCTTATTAAAAAATCATTCATTTAGTACATAAAAAAAACTTCAATTGACTATATAATACGATGGTGAGGTTTTATGAATAAAAATTTATTTATTGTGGCATGTTTAATATTTATGGGCATTTCAGTTAATGCTATGGTTACTGATGAGGAAATTATGAGTGCCGAATATATTACAAATCATGGATATTCTTCTGAAATGGCAAGGCTTATTAAATTGCAAGATGCTCAAATTAACGGAAATAATTTAGAAACAACTTATGCGAAACAACCTAAAGGTTGGCTTGCTTATCCCCCCGGAAGTTGGGTAAGAGCATTTTTTATCTATATTGACCCGTCTTATGATCAAGGAGATTTTGGGCAACATGATTCAAAATTCAATCCTTCTACTAAAGATTTATAAATTAAATATTATATGCAATATACTGACATAATTCTATTATTTTTGACGGATAAAAACCGAGTATTACCGTGATTGCAGAACAAGTATATAAAATTACGATGGCAGAACTTGTCCGATGTTGCACTATACTGTCAGGATTTTCTTTCTTTTCAAACATAAATCTTACAATCTTCATATAACAACCTGCCGTTAAAACAAAATTTATCAACATTAATAACAAATATGGAATAAAAATCAATCCTGAACGTGCAAGTGCGGAAATTATATACATCTTTGAAATAAAACCTGAGGTTATAGGAAAACCTGCCAAGCCTAATAAACATATAGAAAAACAAAGCGTGAATATCGGATTTGTATAAACAAAGTTTTTAAAATCAGAAAGTCTATCAATTTTTGTCGACATATTTAATATAACAACACCTGCAAATACACCTATATTCATAAATAAATATGAAATTACATAAAAAATCATGCTTGATAAATTAAAAACAGAGACAATCCCTATTCCTAATAATAAATAAGAACAATTTGCACATGCCATTGTGCTTAAGAATTTTTTAACATTTGTTTGTTTAATAGCAAGTATATTAAGCCAAAAAGAAGCTAAAATCGCAACAAATGAAATAAATATAAATAATTCATAACTATAACTTAATGGAAAAATAATTATCCTTGCCAAAAAGGCAAACAAAGAAACAATATTTATTGTTGATATGAAAATCAATGAACTTATATCCGTTCCGTAATAAATATTTAGCAACCATTTATTAAACGGAAAAATCCCTAATCTTAAAAGTAAGCTTGATACAATTAAAAAACATGCCACATTATAAGCCAATGAAATCGGAACATCTGCCATATTATTATAAATTTCAGTAAAATTGATTGAACCGGTCGACAAATAAATGTAATAAACGCCTAATATATAAATGGCGGTTGCCGCTAAATTTGTTAACAAATGGCTTAAAGAAGCTTTTTGTGATTTCTCTTCATCTTTAAATGCTATTAAAAATAAAGTTGAAAAGGCAATTCCTTCTATAGCAAGAAAAGAAACAAAAAAATCGTTTGCCGAAATCAAAAATAATCCTGATAAAATCGTTGTTAAAATTAATGCGTTATATTGAAAAGCCTTTTCCTTAACTTCAGAGATTGTTTTTCTCGTTAATATAACTATCAAAAATGAAGTTATTAATAATAAATCTTTAAAGAAAGCTGTATAGAAATTAGATATAACAGAATTTTTAAATCCTAAATACATCGGCTCTATTTGAATTTGAAGAGTTAAAAAAATTGCGGAAATAATTGCTGATAAAGTTATCCATTTTGAATATTTATAATGTTTTTTCCCTAAAAAAATAGATAAAATCAATTGCAACATTATAAATATAACGAGTATAAACTCGGGTAACATAATATTTAAAATATCATTAAAAAATTCCATGCCCTTCTCCAACCAAAAATCTTAATATATCCGGAAATAAAAATACGAATTTAAATAATAAATAAAAATTTACCAATATCGATACTGAATAAATTGCTCTTAATAAATAAATCTTAAAGAGATCGTGATTTCGATAAAATATAGTTAACGAAACAGACGGAATAAACAGCCCTATGATAATCATTAAAAGAATGAAAAGTTGCAATCCTAAAGGGAATAAAGGTTCGGCAATATTTAGTTTAATAAAGCTGCCGGTCATAATATTAGTAATTGCAAAATTAAAATAATGAAGATATAAAATTCCTGTTAAAAATAGCAATGATGCAAAATAATTGAATAAAGTTGTTTTTTTACCCTCTCCTTTTTGCAATTTTCCCCCCCATTGTGTGGTTAAAAACCATATCGGAATTATCGTTAATTGAAAAAACATTCCCGTGAGAAAAATATCGTTTGAAAAAATTAAAATCAGAAAAGAAATTTGTATGAATAAATAAAGTGAATAAAAAAACTTGGTTCGATTTATTTGCTTTTTTTCTAAAAATAAAGCCACCAACATCGTTCCGGTAACAAATAAAATTAAAATTCCTTGAATAAAATTCGTTTCAAAAATAAAATCAAAGCCAAAAGGTTCTATCCAATGCCAAAAAAATAATTCCTCTCTTATCGGCTTAAGACAACAAAAAATAAAGAATATAAATGCGTTTAAAAACTGTATGGAAAAAACAGTTTTTATAAATTTTTCCAACAATTCCTTATTATCTTTAAAAAATTTTGTAAAGACAAAAAATATTGAAATTACAGGAATTAATATTGATATAGAAAGAAGAATTTTACACATCAGCACCTCTTAAGTATATTTATATCAAAATGATAAATTTTAAAATAGTAGATGTGTTGATTTATTAAGATAATTTTTCAAAATTAAATATATTTTTGCCAATCGGAATCCAAAGCTTGAATAAATTTCCCTGCTTCAAGAACTTCTTCTTCGGTTATAGGGTCGTCCAAATCCATTATTTCAAGAGAAACATTTTCATCAGAAGTTTCATAATATTTAAAATTTTCTTTTTTTAATCCTAAAAAAGCCATGCCAAAACCTTTCCCACATTTGGAACAAGTCAATTTTACAGCAATTAAACCGTCATTTTCATTTCTTATAATATCAATTGAATTCTCGTCAAAATCAGCTTTACAGTCTGAACAACAGAGATTTTCAAACAATTTTGCTAAATTCTTTTTTGAAATCTTCTTCATAAATATAAATCCTCAACTCTTATTCTAAACCAAAAAATCGGCATGTAATTTTTTAAAAAGCATGTTATTTTTTTTAAAAATTGGGAATAGTATATATGTGCATCTTAATAAGGAATGTTTATATGGAAGCCTTAAATCTAATACTATTCGGGTTTGTTGTGTATGCAGCTTTAATAGTCGTTCCTAGCATTTGGGAAGAAATCTCTCACGCAAGCTAACCTTAAAGTTCTATTATTAAAGTCGTTTTTTTAATAAAAAAGTTCCGATAATTTTATAATTATCTTATTTTGTTGTGCTAAAATTCTTGTATGGAAGAATTTAAACATTATACTGTAATGAAAAATGAGGCTGTAAATGCCTTAAATTGTGCAAGAAACGACGGGCTTATTTTTGTAGATGCAACCCTAGGCGGTGGCGGACATAGCGAGCTTATTTTAAATCAAATGCTTGAAAATTCTAAATTAATCGCATTTGATGTTGATTCAGATGCAATTAATTATGCCTCAAATAGACTTGAAAAATATAAAAATTTGACCATTATCAAATCCAGTTATAAAAATATAAAAGAGAAATTAAACGAATTAGATATTGAAAAAATTACGGGCGGAATTATCTTTGATTTGGGTGCTTCTTATCACCAATTAACAAAACAAGAAAGAGGATTTTCTTTTTCTAAAGAAGCCCCTCTTGACATGCGTTTTGATAATGAAGCAGCATTAACAGCATTTGATGTCGTAAATTTTTATAAAGAAGATGATTTAATAAGAATTTTCAGCGAATACGGAGAAGAAAGATTTTCCAAAAGAATTGCAAAAGGGATTGTTGAAGGCAGAAAAAAAGAAAAAATAAAGACCACAACTGAATTAGCAGATTTAATAACTTATGTAACACCAAGAATTAAAAGTAATATTCACCCTGCAACAAGAGTTTTTCAAGCTATACGGATTGAAGTAAATCAAGAGTTACAAAATGTAAAAGAAACTTTAGAAAATATCTTGGACATGCTTGACAAAAATGCTATAATCAGCATAATAAGTTTTCATTCTCTTGAAGACAGATTAGTAAAACAATTCTTTAAAAAATATTCGCAAAAATGCAGATGTGATAAATATCAGCCAATTTGCAATTGTGGCGGAGCTAAATTGAAATTGATTAATAAAAAACCGATTATGGCAAGTTTAGCTGAAATTAAAGAAAATCCGCCGTCAAGAAGTGCAAAATTAAGAATTGCAAAGAAAATTTAAGCTTACTTATTGGGAAAAATTGGGGATTAATTAAAATTGAATAATGTAATTAAAGAAAATATCCAAAATATAGAAAAGCAATCTTCTCGTTACATGACATACCCAACATTTATAACCCAAAATCAAGCGTATGTAATTGAAGGATTTTTCCCAAAGGAGAATTTAAAAAAAGAAATGGCGATAAGAAAAATTAACACAACTTTAACTGTAGTATTAGGCTTATTTATTTTAGTTACAGTATTTAGCTACTATTTTGCGACGATAAATGAGATT
>CAYYAL010000042.1:8690-10350 GCA_964469445.1 uncultured Muribaculaceae bacterium | reverse complement strand
CACGCATTGAATTTAGATATTACAAAAACTCCGCAACAGGCATTAGAAAATTTTAATAAAAATGGTATCGCATTTGTTCATTCGCCTTATTTCAATGATTTTGCGAAAATTAATAATCCGATAAGACAACAAATCGGTTTTAAAACAATTTTTAATTATCTTGGTCCGTTGATAAATCCTTGTTTTCCTGATGCACAATTGTTGGGTGTTTCTTCTTTAGAAATGTGTGAAAAAATTGCTTACGCTCTTTTAAAATTAGGTACAGATAGGGCTTTAGTTGTAAACGGAATTAATCCAAATATTGATGAAATCAGCATTTGTTCAAAAACAAAAGTTTTTGAGCTTAAAAACGGTAAAATTGAAGAATATTTTTTAACGTCTGAGAATTTTGGGATTAAAGAAGTTAATATATCAGAATTAAAGGGTGAAAGTGCTAATGTTAATGCTAAAATTATAAGAGAAATTTTTTCAGGCGAAATTTGCGAAGCAAATTTCGCCAAATCAAAAATCATTGCATTAAATGCAGGGGCTATGATTTATCTTGCAGGTATTAAGCCTTCTATTTATGACGGGTTTAAATTTGCGGAAGAAATTTTATTAAGCGGAGATGTTTCTCAAAAATTAGAAGGAATTTGTGTTTAATGAATTATTCAAAAATTTTTGATATGGTACGAGATATTTATGCATTACCATCAGAAAATAACAAGCTTGGCAGGGCATTAATTCCGTTAAGATATTTTTTTGAATTGACTTATAGGTGTAATTTAAGGTGTCCTTATTGTTATATTGGGGACGATAGAAATAAAGAAGAATTGACTACAGAAGAATGGTTTAATGTTATAAAACAAATTCCTTTTTATTCTTTTGTAACGTTAGTTGGCGGAGAACCTTTGATAAGAGCCGATTTTGAACAGATTTTGGAGAAAACTTGTAAAAAAACTTTTGGGAAATGTAATGTTGTTACAAACGGAATTTTAATAAATGATGAGATTATTAGAGCTTTTATAAGATTTAAAATGATGCTTTTATCTGTTTCTTTAGATGGATTTGGTGAAAATCACGATAAAAACAGAGGACAAAGCGGAATTTTTGATAAAATTATAAACAATTTAGAGAAAATGAATTCTTATAAAAAACGTTCTATGATTGATATAAAGACGATTGTTTTAGAAAATAATTTAGATGATTTGCCGAAATTATACAAGCTTTGTGATGAGATGAATTTTGATTTTCTTTCGATTTCTTTTTTGAGAAATAATAATTTGAAACAAAATTCGGTTTTACATAATGATTTTATTCCAGAATTTAATCAGCAAAAATATCCGATAAAACCTTATTTTGATATGGAACATTTTAAATCTGTTTACAAAGAAATTGAGGAAATGAGTAAAAAAATGAAAGTAAAAATAAGAGTTGCTCCGAAATTTGAAGGGAAAAATCCGCTTTCTCAAATTGAAAAATTTTTCAATCTTTCTGAAAATACGGATATCGTTGATATTTATTCTCCTTGTAAATATCCTTATTCAAATATAATGATAAACCCGCAAGGTGATGTTTATCCGTGTTTGTCGCAAAAAATCGGTAATATAAGAGAAAATTCAATAAAAGAATGTTTCAATTTGCCGAAATATTGCTGTTTTAGAAAAAATTTAAAAGCTTC
>CAYYAL010000042.1:0-8590 GCA_964469445.1 uncultured Muribaculaceae bacterium | reverse complement strand
GCAAATTTTATTTTTAATGCCTAAATTTTTAATTCTTTTTTAAATTGTTGAATTTTTTCTTCGGAATTACTTTCTATATAAATGCGAATTAAAGGTTCTGTCCCGCTTGGGCGAACTAAAATCCAGCTTGAATTGTCTTTAAAATAAAGTTTTATCCCATCTTTTACATCTTTTTTTATAACAGTTAATTTGCAAAGAGAAGAAATTTCGGTGAATTTATTCAACATTTTCGCAACTTCTAATTTGTCTTCAAGTTTCAAATCAACTCTTTCATTAAAGAAGTTTCCGAATTCTTCTTTGAGTTCCATTTGCATTTCCAGTAATAATTTATCTTCATAAGCAAGCATTTCCAATATCAAAAGATTGGCTAAAATGCCGTCTTTTTCAGGGATATGCCCTTGAATACTTAATCCGCCTGATTCTTCACCTGCAATAATCGGATTATATTTTCTCATAGCCTCGCCGACATATTTAAATCCGACAGGTGTATCAATTATTTTTATACCTTCTTTTTGGGCAATTTTATCAAGTAAAAGGCTTGCTCCGACAGTTTTTACTAAACAACCTGACATTTTTTTATTTTTGATTAAGTGTCTTAATAAAAGAACAATAATTTCATTTGGTGAAACATATTGACCTGCTTCATTCACAACTCCAAATCTATCGGCATCACCATCGTTTGAAAAACCGACAGCTTTATTTACTCTTAAAACATATTTCATCAAATCTTTGAGATATTTGGGCTTGGGGTCAGGCATGTTTCCGCCGAATTCAGGGTCATGATAATTATGCAAGCTTTTGTATTCAATTTCAAATTCATCTAATAATTTATCGAAATAACCAATTCCTGCAGAATATAGTGCATCATAAACAAGTTCTTTATCTAAAGTTTTAATTTTTTCAAAATCAATAATTGATTTTATATGTTCAAAATATTTTTCGCTGAAATCCATTTCCATGTAAGAATTTTTTCCGAAAGCTTCAAAATTTTTATCCAGATTATTAACAATTTTATCAGTAATATCAGATGTCGCAGGTCCGGCATAATCAGGAATAAATTTTAAGCCCAAATATTGTGCAGGATTATGAGAAGCCGTGAACATAATTGCACAAGCATTCATTTCTCGAGCATTAAATGCTAAAACGGGTGTCGGTAAAATTTTATCACTTAAAAAAACTATAAATCCGTAATCAGCAAGTGTTTTTGCAGTTAATTTCGCAAATTCATCTGCTTTATTCCTCGGGTCATATCCTATAATAATTTTTTTATCAGAACCGAAAGTTTCAAAAACATATTTTGCAATCGCTTTAACAGCGATTAAAACATTTTCTTTATTAAAATCTTCACCTAAAACAGCTCTCCAACCATCTGTTCCAAATTCTATTTTTGACATAAATTCCTCAAAATCTTATCTGCAAGGACAATTTTAACATAAAAAACAGGTACGGAATTAAGGTTTTTGAAATATCATAACGTATTCGTGTTTAAAAATATTAAATCCACCGGCTAATGCACGATATCTCCAAAGGTTTGCAGTTTTGCCTTTAGCTCTTTCGTTGCCTTGCATATCTTTGATAATAATGGCTTTAGTAATAAAACCAAGTTCATTCATGCGACGCATACATTCAAAACCCAACGGTTTAACTTGGCTGTCAGCATATTTATCGCCGATAATTAAACAAGCAAATCTTCCTTTTTCAAGCAAATCGTAACCGTTTTTTGCAACTTGTTTGAACATTTTATAAAAATCTTCTGTACATTCACAATTTGATAAATCTTCTTTTTTATCTGAAAACTTTATAATATCGTCATAAGGCGGGTGAAGCATTAATAATTGTGCCGATTTTTCTCCCATAATTTCTAACCTTGCCTTAACTTTTTCTTTAGCAAGTTCAGATGTGCTGTCTGCACAAATGATATTTACATCGGTAATCAGTTCTTTTGCAGAAAATTTTTCAGAAACACTTTCTGCTAAATCTTCTTTTAATTCAACTCCGATACAACGTCTTTTCATGTTTAAAGCTTCAATTCCGGAAGTTCCTGAACCAAAAAATAAGTCTAAAACCACATCACCTTTTTTTGTGTATCTCTCATAAATCTGTTGAGCAATTTGCGGAATATAATTTCCGTGATATTCGTTAGAATGCCCGCCTTCTTTTAATCTGGTAGGAAATTCCCATAAAGTATCAGTTTTTATATGAGAATAATTTCGCCATTCTTTTAAATTAATGTCGTTGTAATTTGTTGTTTTAATAGGATTTGCAACTCTCAAATCCGGTTTTGTAACTTGTTGTTTTAAATTTGTTCTTAATTTTGCCAAAATAATGCCCCTTATTCTAAACAATTTTACAGAAATGTTTCAATATTGTAATCAAATATATAGATGAATTTTTATTTGAAGTAGAATATACATGTGTGCAAAAACACAAAAAAAGAATAGGCGAAGATGAATATAACATTAGATAACGTATTTATGATAACAGGCTTCTTATTGGCGATGTATTCTTGCGTTTTTAATGATGTTATTCAGGCACTCGGAACATTTTTAAGTTCTAATAAGGATAAGCCGTCTTGGTTAATATGGTTATTTTCAAGTACGGTTTTAGCAATAACTCTTGTTTCAGGTTGGATTATTAATAACGGTGATATGTCATTCGGGCGTTTGGATAGAATTCCATTCCCCGAACATTTTTATTGGTGGCATGTCGTTCCGCCTATAATTTTGCTTTTTTTGACAAAAAAAGGCATTCCTGCTTCTACTACTTTCTTAATTTTAAGCATATTCAGCTCTAATCTTCTTATCGGCATGATGCTTACGAAGTCTATTATAGGTTATGTAATGGCCATGATTATTGCAATAATTATTTATACTGTTATTGCAAGACCTATTGAGAAATATTTTTTCTATAATCAAACAACAACTTATTCTAAAAAATGGGTTGCTGCAAAATGGTTGTCAAGTGCGTTTTTATGGTCGCAATGGATTATGCAGGACGCCTCGCATTTATTCGTTTATCTGCCGAGAAAAGCTTCCTTTGAACAAATGGTTTTATCTGTTTTTGCTTTTGTAATGTTATTATGGGTTGTTGCAATTACTCGTGGTGGGGAAGTTCAAAAAATAGTTAAATTAAAAACTAATACGCAAGACCTTCGTTCAGCTACAATTATTGATATGATTTATGGGTTTATTTTAATGTATTTTATTCAGTTAAACAATATTCCGATGTCCACAACTTGGGTATTTATAGGATTGTTGGCAGGTCGTGAAATCGCTTTATATAACAGATTACGTTTTGAAAGTCCTAAAAAAATGTACAAACACATTCTTAAAGATTTTACAAAAATACTTTTTGGATTGTTGATTTCAATTTTATCTGTTGAATTATTAACAAATTTTTCAGTGATAAAACAATTTTTCGTTTCTCATTTTATATAATTTAGGTGAATAATGAAAAGAATTAAACAATTATCAAAACATTTAATCAATCAAATTGCTGCGGGTGAAGTTATTGAACGTCCTGCATCTGTTGTAAAAGAACTTGTTGAAAATTCTATTGATGCAGGTGCAACAAAGATTTCGGTTGAAATTTCTAATGATTGCAGAGATATAAGGATTGCGGATAACGGCTCAGGAATTCACCCAGATGATATTGAACTTGCATTCACGAAGCATGCTACAAGTAAAATTGAATCTGATGAAGATTTATTTAATATAAATACATTAGGATTTAGAGGAGAGGCTTTAGCAAGTATAATCTCGATTTCGGATTTTTTATGTATCACCAGAACAAAAGATTTTGATTACGGCACAAAAATAAGTTGCAATAGTAATTCTGAAATCGTTAAAACACAAACAGGTTGTGCCATCGGAACAATTATTGAAGTTAAAAATTTGTTTTATAATCTTCCTGCAAGATTGAAATTTTTGAAAAATCCAAAGACCGAATTTTCTTATATTCAAGAACTTGTTCAAGCACTTGCTGTTATAAATCCTAATGTCTCTTTTGAACTTAAAAACAACGGGAAAACGCTATTTAAAACAAATGGATTAAGCGATTTGAAGGAATGTATTAATGAAGTTTATTCAAAAGATGTCGTTGAAAATTTGAATGATGTTTTAAAAACAGATAAAATTTCAGGATTTAAAATATCAGGGTTTGTAAGCATTCCGACTTATTTTCGCTCCAGTAAAAAAGGTTATCATTTATATATAAATTCCAGAGTTGTAAAATGTCCTGTGTTTCAAAAAGCGATTGATACTGTTTATAAAAATCTTATCGGTATAGGAAAATATCCTTTTGTTGTGTTAAATCTTGAAATTCCGCCGTCTGAAATTGATGTAAATGTTCACCCGACAAAAAAAGAAGTTCGATATAAAAATACAAATCAAATCTTTAATTTTATTTATACTGCAATAGACGGGGCTTTAGGGGTAAATAATATTGTATCTCAGCCTTTGGCTGAAAATCATGAAGAAATAAAAAGGCAGATTGAAGAATTTAAAACCTTATCCTTTGAATTTAATTCGCAAAAGCAAGAAAATGATGATATTTATGTGGAAGATTTTGTTAAACAACAAGATAATTTATCCAATGAAATAACAACAACTTCTTTTGTTGAAACTTCTTATACTGAAAATAAAAATAAAATTGATATGCAAAATGATGAAAATATTATCGGACAATATAAAAATACTTATATTTTGATTGAAAATGAAGATGGTTTGGAAATTGTCGACCAGCATATTGCTGATGAAAGATATATTTATGAACAATTGAAGAAAAATAAACAAAATTCTTCGCAAATTTTGTTTGTTTCAGATGTGCTTTCTGTAAGTCCTGTTGAAGCAAGTCTTATTAAAGAGAATATCGAAAAGTTTGAAAAATTCGGCTATGGAATAGAATTTTTGAAAAATAATGAATTGATTTTTAAAAAAATTCCTCAACTTCTTGCAAGAGCAAATCTAAAAGATGTTTTGGCGGATTTGTTGGAAAATTTGCAAGGTAATTTGGATAATTTGGAAGAAAAAATTCTTATAACAACTTCTTGTCGCTCTGCGGTTAAAGCTAATCAAAGACTTAATTTATGGGAAATGCAAACACTTATAAAAAAATGGAGAAGTTGTGAAAAACCTTATACATGTCCTCACGGAAGACCGATTTCTAAAATAATTCCGCATAAAGAACTTGCAAGCTTTTTTGAGAGAAATAAGTAATAAAAAAAGGGCGAAGCCAAAGGCTTCGCCCTTTTTTATATAAACGATTACGCAGCCTTACAATTGATTTCTGAAATCAAATATTCAGCTACCCATTGAAAATCTTTGTTATTTCTTGCTGCTTGTTTTAGATATTTAATTGAAGATTCGCCTATTCTGATTAAGGTCATAGCTACGACGCCTCTTTTGATACCTCTGACAACTTGAAGTTGGTCAATTAATTCAGGAATTGCATTAGAACCCATACTTACCAATCGGTTTTCGATTTCATTTTTAATTTTATTATCGGCACTATCCAATTTTGATATAAATTCTTCAACTATTCCTACTGATTTTTCTAAAACTGCTTGCATAATTTGTTCTACCTATATTAAACTATCTTTTCATTATGCAGTATAAACTAAAAAATAAAGAAAACAGGATTTTTTAATATAATCTTTATATCCGTATAAAGATTGGATTTATAAGCGGAAATATTTTTTTAAACCGAATTGTATAAAAGTAAGTATAAAAATTATAATAAATAAGATGTAAGCGGCAGCACTTGCATAACCGATTTTAAAGTATTCAAAGGCATTCTTATAAATGGCATAAACCAAGACATTTGTACTGTTTATAGGGCCACCTTGAGTCATAAGATATATTAAATCAAAGACTTGAAAAGATGAAATTGCGGTGATTATTATTACAAAAAAGATTGTAGGGGAGAGCATTGGAATTGTTATTTTAAAAAATGTTTGAACGGGGCTTGCTCCGTCGATTTTTGCGGCTTCAAAAACAGAGTTGTTAATTGAACTGAAGCCTGCAAGAAAAATTAACATATTATATCCGATAAGTTTCCAAACAGAGACGATTATAACAGCAGGCATTGCCAAATTTGTATCATATAACCAATTTATATTTAGGTGTAATAAATAATTTAACGCACCTATGTTTGGGTCAAAAATCCATTGCCAAACTATTGCTATGACTATCATTGGGGTTATAAAAGGTAAAAAATAAGCTGTTTTAAAAAAATCTGAACCCCTTATTTTTGAATTCAAGACAGAAGCTAAAATCAGAGGAATTATCACTCCGAAAAATGAAGTTGCAAGTGCAAAAACGATTGTATTTGTGAGAATTTTTAAAAAAATCGGATCTTTAAAAATTTCGATATAATTTTGAAATCCTACAAATTTTGGAGTATTTAATAAATCCCAATCAAAGAAACTTAAAGAAAAAGACGCTATTACGGGAATTATAATAAAAATGAGTGTTCCTAAGAATGCAGGAAGCACAAAAATCAAGCCGTAATTAATATTTTTTTCTTTTAGCATTGTTTTTTCTAACCTTTTCACTTAAACTATGTTATTATAAAAATAGGGAAATAAATAGGGGAAGGATTATGTCAGATATAAAATTAAGTGCATTCGGGAAAAACGATATCAGAGGAATTTACGGAGATGATGTTACGGAAGAGCTTTTCTTTTATGTCGGAAGAGGATTTGTAAAATATTTACAGTCAAAAACAAGACATTCTTCACAAGAAATTTGGATAACAGTTTGCAGAGATGCGAGAAATCATTCTCCGGCTCTTTCAAAATCTTTGATTGAAGGAGTTACATCAACGGGAGCAAATGTTGTAGATATGGGGCTTGCACCAACTCCAATCGGATATTATTCCGAAGTGGTAGGTGTTCGAGCAGATAAAACTGATGGGAATGCAATTACAGGGGCATTAATTATTACCGCAAGCCATAATCCGAGCCAATATAACGGTTTAAAGATGACATTTGATAAGCAATCTTTAAATGAAGACCAAATTAAAGAAGTAAGGGCGTTTGTTGAAAAAGAAATTCAAAATCTTCCTGATAAAGTTTTGAGCGGAAAAGTTGTAGAATACGATTTAATACCTGATTATACGGCTGATTTAGAGCAAAAATTCGGACAAATCGGCAAGGGCATAAAAGTTGTTGTTGATAGTGCAAACGGTACAGGCGGAATTGTTGCTCCTCGTTTGTATAGAAGTTTGGGTTGCGAAGTTATTGAATTATATTCGGCACCTAACGGTGATTTTCCTAATCATCACCCAAATCCGAGTGATGAAAAAACCTTAAATGATATTAAAAAAGCGGTTGTTGAAAATGGGGCTGATTTAGGAATTGCATTTGACGGAGATTCTGACAGAATTGGTGTTATAGATTCTCAAGGTCGCTCTATGACAGGTGATAAATTATTATTAATTTATGCACTTGATGTTATTGAAGCTTATCGTTTAACAAAGATAAAACCTGTTATTGTGTCAGAAGTTAAATGTTCACAAGTTTTGTATGATACAATAAATTCTAAAAATGCAACTGCGATTATGCAAAAAACAGGACATGGTTATATAAAATCTAAGATGAAAGAAACAAATGCCCTTCTTGCAGGTGAAATGAGCGGACATATTTTCTTTAAAGACCGTTATTACGGATTTGATGACGCTGTTTATGCAGGTTGTAGAATTATTGAAATTATATCTAAAATGAAACAAATAAACCCTCAATTTAAGGTAGAACAATTGTTAACGCCGTTTGATAAAATATATTCTTCACAAGAAGTAAGATTTAGATGCCCGAATGAATATAAAAAACAAACTTTGGAAGCTTTTCAAAAAATAGTTAAAGAAAATCCTACAATGTTTGGGGCTAAAATTAAAGATATTATTACAATAGACGGAATGAGAATTGTTTTTGACGGTGGATTTGCTTTAATTCGTCAAAGTAATACAGAACCTGTCTTTACATTGAGATTTGAAGCTAAAAATCAAGAGCAATGCGAATATTTTGAAAAAGTTATGTTAGAAAATCTTGAAAAATGTATGCCTGTTGCTGTTTAAAAATTTTCAAAAAAAGTTGCATTTTTAATCTTGCAAATTTCGTCATAAATTTTATTAAGTTCTTCGAAATTTTTAAGAAGAATTCGTTGTTCTTCTTTAGTAAGCATTTTTGAGTTTGTTTTTGCATAAGCACAAAGTTCCAAGATGTTAGAAAAAGCTCCTGAATAGTAATTAAGCTCATTTTTTAACTCTTTAATTTGTTCGGTTATTATTTTTATTAAATTGCTTTTTATTTTATTTTGCTCCTATTTACCTATATAAATATATATATAATAGCACAGGTTGTTTATATTTGTAAAATAGTTCACAATATTGCTATACTTTTTAGGGTATTATTATGGGTAAAGCGGAAAAAATATCAGAATTAAAAACTAATAAGACAAAAAAGGTTGCATTTTCTTTTAACGATAAGTTATGGGAGTTGTTCAAAGTTACTTGTGAGAAAAATAATACAAAACCTACTTGGGAAGTTGAAAAGTGGATTTTGGGATATTTAGACAAAAATAATATGATTTAG
>CAYYAL010000041.1:9233-10467 GCA_964469445.1 uncultured Muribaculaceae bacterium | reverse complement strand
GACCAACAAAAAGAAGAAATCGCAATTAAAGAAGCTCAAAAACTTAATATCCCTGTAATTTGCTTAGCAGATACAAATGCAAATCCTGACGGAATTGATTATGTAATTCCGGGAAATGATGATGCTATTCGCTCTATAAAACTTATTACATCTAAACTTGCAGATGCTGTTTTAGAAGGTAAAGAACTTAGAGCTAACAAGGCTAATCAAACTTCAAAAATCGAAAGCGTAAATGAAAAAGCTGCTGAAATGATTGAAGAAGTAAAAGCTGAAGAAGCAGTGATTGAAGAAGTTGCTGAAGAAACAGTTGAAGTAGAATAAATTTAACTTAAAGGAGAAACAATATGATAATTACCGCACAAATGGTAAAAGAACTCCGTGATAAAACAGGTGCCGGCATGATGGATTGTAAAAAGGCACTTTCAGAAGTTGACGGAGATATGGAAAAAGCAATTGAAGCTTTAAGACAAAAAGGAATAGCTTCTGCTGATAAAAAAATGGGTAGAATTGCAGCTGAAGGGCTTGTTGCTTCTGCCATTATCGACGGCGTCGGTGCTATGGTTGAACTTAACTGCGAAACAGATTTCGTTGCTAAAAATGAAGAATTTAAAGCACTTTGTCTTGATGTCGCAGGTTTGGTTATTAAATCAAATGCAAATAATAATGAAGAACTTCTTAAAGAATCTCTTAATGGCATGGCTTTAGAAGATGTTATTAAAGAAAAAATCGCTTCTATCGGCGAAAAAATTACTTTAAGACGTTTCGTTAAATACAGCGGAAATGTTGCAACTTATATTCATAACGGAAAAATTGGGGTTCTTTTGGAAACTGATAATAAAGACGATGAAATTATGAAAGATATTTGCTTGCATATCGCATCTTCTGCTCCTGAATTTATTTCAAGAAATGAAATTCCTGCTTCTGTTATTGATGAAGAAACAAGAATTGAAATGGGTAAAGAAGATTTGCAGAAAAAACCTGAACAAATCAGAGCAAAAATTGTTGAAGGCAGAGTTAATAAGCTTATGGCTCAAAAATGTTTGCTTGAACAACCGTTTGTAAAAAATCCTGATTTGACAATTCAACAGTTAATTGAAGGAAAATTGAATATTACTAAATTTGAACGTTTTGTACTTGGTGAAGGTCTTGAAAAAAGACAAGAAAACTTTGCTGATGAAGTGGCTAAACAATTCAGTTAGTATTTTTTTAAAAGTAAAAGGCGGAGCCGAGATTT
>CAYYAL010000041.1:466-9133 GCA_964469445.1 uncultured Muribaculaceae bacterium | reverse complement strand
TCTTGGCTTCTTTCTTTTAGGTCCTGAAACAAGTTCAGGACGACATGGTTTTTCAGAATGACATGCATTTTACCTGTCTTCTCGCCCTCCAGCCTTCCTGTCTTCTTTCTTTACGTCATGCTAAGCTTACTCACGTCATGCTGAATTTATTTCAGTATCTTTAACTTGCCTTCCTGTCCCCCGAGCCTCTTGCCCTCTTTTTATTTGTTTGTAAACGATTGTAAACATGAGTTTTTCTTATATACAGAGCGTTTTGCATGTTTTGAGAAAAAAGAGCGAAAAAAATCCTAAAGTTATATTGAAAAATCGCCGATAAAGTAATAGTTAGCAGATATAGACTTTAAGGGGGATTTTGAATGTACACCGAATTGAAGAACGAGAAGATTATTGTCGAAATTTCAAATCTATTGGAAAATTTTGAAAGAGCGTTTGATGAAATGGATTTGTATTGTGAATTTATGAAAGAAACATTTTTGGCAGGTTCAGGCAAGAATTAAGGAGAAGATTTAAACAAAAAGCGGGCGGATTTGAAAAATCCGCCCGCTTTTTGTTATCCTATATTATCCCATTAAAAGTAAATTTCGTTTAGGGTATTTGACCTCATCACTATTATTATCTCTTGGTTGGCCGTCAGGAGTTGAAACATAATTTGGCGTATTCGGTCTTTGAGTTTCGGTAAAAGCCAATTCCTTTGAAGTGCTTGGAGTTTCTGTTGGTGTGGAAGCATTGTAAGGTACAGTTGTTTGTGGGGTTTGTTGACTTGCCAAGACCTGATCAATATTATAACTTATAACATTATGTTCATTGTTAACAGCTCCTTCAGGCATTTTGCCGTCAACTGTTAAATGCGATGGGTCAGAAACTGTACTATTATTTGTTTCTTGAGGACTGACCATTTCAAGAGGTTTAGTTGCAATAAAGTTACTTGCTACGTTTGTTCTGTCCGTATTACCTGCTGTTGCTACTGTTTGTTCTTGACTTTTATCTGAATTTGGTGTTTCTACATTGTTTACAGGGTTTACAACAACAGATGAGAACAATCCTGTATTTGCAGGTACTTGTTCAGGTATTTGCCCTTGAGGAGTTTCTGCTTGTCTTTGAGTTAACTCGTTAGCGTAATTTTCTCCGCTTTCACTTGGGTTTACGCCCCTACGATAAGGTATTGTTACATCAGCATTATAATTATATGGATTGCGTTGAAAACCGTCGGTTGTCGTAGGTGTTGATGCAGGGTCATACGGTACAGTTGTATTATTATTTTGATGATAAATGTCAAATACATTATAGTTGCCAACGGTTCCTGCAGATGTTTGACTGTTTGCAGGTTGTACATTACTATTCGAAGGAACAGCTCCGGTTCCGTCAACATTTTTGACAGCATCTTTACCTGTATCATATTTAGGGGTCGAAATAAGTGGTTTATCAAGCATTTGTTGAGCTTGTTGCAGTTGTAATTCTTCCATCTTTTTTCGTTTATTTAAGCTAACGCTATCTATTGCATTTGGTGCCATAATAAATATACCTATTTTAAGAATGTAATTACTTATATAAAGTATTTTTAGGTAAAAATATTTACTTTTTATATCATATTTATATACTTTTGTTACAAAAGTTCATAAATATGATTTTATTTTTGTTTGTTAAGTTTGTAAAATTATTTTAAAAATTTCTTGAATAGTACATTACAACCTCATTTCGGCGAAGGTATTATTAATAATATTATTTGATAATTATTGGGTGAGCGAGGGTTATATGAAGAAAATAATTTTATTTATTGCAATATTTTTTCAGATTAATTTAGTATCATTTGGATTTGACACGGAAGAAAATTCTACAATTCTTGTTTATGAAAAAATAAATCCTGCAATTGTGGCGATAGATGTTCAGCATAATCTAGGAATAGCAACAGGTTCAGGGTGTATTGTTACGGCTGACGGTTTAATTTTGACAAGTGCACATGTGGTTAAAGAGGCTAAAAATATAGAAGTCATTCTTTCTTCAGGAGAAGTGTATCCTGCCACTGTAGAGTTAATATTAGGGTTGGAAAAAGATTTAGCCTTAATAAAAATTAATGCAAAAAAACAGCTTCCGGTTGTAAAATTTGGTAATTCCGAAGTTATAAAAGTCGGACAAAAGGTTTATGCAATAGGAAATCCTTTCGGATTTTCAGGAACACTTACCCAAGGAATTATTTCAAGAATTGATTATTCAAAAAATAAAATTCAAACAGATGCTTCGATAAATCCCGGAAGTTCAGGAGGCCCTCTAATTAACTCCTCAGGCGAAGTTATCGGCATTAACCAATCAATTTTTAACCCTGATAACAATCAATCAAATATCGGAATTGGTTTCGCTATTCCTATAAATTCGGCTAAAGAATTTTTAATGCTTGCAAAAATTGATAAAAAGATATAAAATGTAATTATTAGAATAGGCTTTATTGTTTTTTACAAAAGTTTATTTTAAAAGTTAGCATTAACCAGTTAGGAGAAACCAAAATGTACCAAGATGAAACGCTTATTTGCGAAGACTGTTCCGCAGAATTTGTATTTACTGCAGGTGAACAAGAATTTTACGCTGAAAAAGGCCTTGTAAATAAGCCAAAAAGATGTCCTGAATGTAGGAAAAATCGTAGAAACAAAAACAGAAAGAAACTTTATGACGCAGTTTGCTCTGCTTGTGGAGCTCCAACAAAAGTTCCTTTTAAACCTGTTGAAGGTAAGGAAGTTTTTTGTAGAGATTGTTTTAATAAAAGATAATTTTGACTTTGCAGAGGGGCGGTTTTGATTTTCAAAACCGCCCCTCTTTTTTCTTAATATCCAATTTAGGCTGTTTTTGAAAACGGATTATTTATTTTTTGAATAGTTTGAGTATTTGGAGTGTTCTGATTTTGTGTCAAATTTTGTGTTTCAATAATTTTATTCTTAGATAGTGATTTTGCTTTTTTTGTTGCATTAAGTATTACAATTCCTGAAATTGCAGCGGAAGTTGCGAAGATTAAGGCCATAATCTTTTTATTCTTTTTAGCAAATTCTTTAGCTGATTTTTCAATATTTTCGCCTGAAGTTTTGATTGCATTTTGGACATTAGAGCTTACTGTTTCAATTAATTTATTTAATGGATTGATATTTCTTTTATTTTTAGGCATTAAATCTTCGGTTACATCAAAAACTTCTTCTAAATATCTTGTATTTGCAGAGCGTCCGCCATTAAAAGCAGCATTTTCATGCCAGTCTATTTTTTGCAAGAAGGCATTTTCTGACATTTTTTTATAAGAAATTTCATCAAGCGACAAGGCTTTTTTAATTTCTTGAGCTATTTCCTGTGCAGAAGATTTAATTCTTGTCTTATCAAGTTTTTCGGCAGAAACATTTTCAGGTAATCCAAGTGAGTTGGCATTTACAAGGAAAGGTTTTTGGGTTAAGAAACCTGTTGCTTTATCAATTCCGCCTTTTTGAATAGTGGTTACGAAATCAGGGGCTCCACCTGTTCTTATCGAAATAGTCGGAGTACCTGCCGAGAAAGATTCAAGCGGTGTAATTCCGCAAGGTTCATATCTGCTTGTAAATATTGAAAAATCGGCACAACCGACAAGCCTGTTTGGAAAAAGTCCGTTTACGTAACAAACATTTCCCTTGTATTTTCCGCCATCAAGAGTTTGTATTTCATTGACGAGGGATTTAATTTTTTTCCAATCAGGGATATCGTCAGAACTCCAAGGGTCAGCACCTGCACCGAGTAATAATTTCGAGTGTTTTTTAGTTGTTTCAGGAATTGTTTCGTCTTTTAATACATTTAAAAATCCTTGTAATATTGTCGGATAACCTTTTTGAGGGTCAGGGCGTCCCCAACTTATAAACAATTTATCACCGTCTTCATATTTTGATAAACTTCCTAAAACGGTCGAAGGTTTTAAATTTGTTTCTTTAGCGGGTGAAATTTGAGAGTCATTAAAGAAAACCCTGCTTAGTGCATAGTTTGATTTTTCTGCATTATCCGCAATTGTATTGATAAGCCATTTTTTATTAAGTTGTTTTGCTGTCAAAATTTCATCAAGATTTTTAATTAAATTGTTTTCTATTAGAGGTTTAAATGTATTAAAACCGCTTTTGTTTTCTGAAAGGATATTCATACCTTTTCCGAAATTTGCGTGAGGATTGTTAAAACCCATATTCGCAGGAGTTGAACCGTTAGTTATATTTATGGTTTTTATAGATGCAAGTTTGTTTGTTAAACCTTCTGCCATTTCAGATGTGAGTTCATCAGCCATTTCTTTACCGTAATTCATTGAAACAGTTCCTGCTGACATATTTTGTGGATTAAGCTTTACGCCTGCAATAGTTGCCATAGATAAATTATAACGGCCGGTTTCATCTATAAAATTTTGAAGAATCGGATCCATTATGTTTTTTGTAACAACTTTATCAAGGTCAGTAACAAATTGTCCTCGTACTGTTTTTGTGTCTATTTCTTTTAAAAAATTGAAATCGCAATTTTTTTTCAATTCATTTAAGTCATTTTCTCCCGCAACAAGTTTAAAAAATTCGATAGGATTTTCATAAACACCTTGATAATTTCTTCCGGGGTTATGGAGAGTAGAATGAATTTTTAACCCATTAAAATATTTTTCGCCATTTGCAGATTTATCAGCCATATCAGAAATGGTTACAAATGCTGTTCTGTCATGAAGCCAGATGTTTGCAGGGTTAAAGTTGCCGTATTTTTCGTAATTCATTTTCGGTAAAGCATCTACAACTGCTCTGTCAAAATCAGCGTAAGATAAATCAGTACAATTTCCTCCGCCGTAAGAACCATAAGAGCCGTAAGCCCCATAAGAACTATGATGTGAACCGTAAGAGCTGTGCGAACCGTATACTCCGTAAGAACCATAAGAACTATCATTTGCTATGCCGTAAGCCTTTGGTAATTTCGCCAATTCTTTAGTATGTATGATATAAATTTTATCTTTTGTTTTTGCACCTTTAAGCTCAAATAAACGATATGGAATTTCTTCCATTTCATTAAGATTATCGGCAATTCTTTTGGTTCTTCCACTTATACCTGTTTCTTCAAGAATTCTAAATGGAGATTTTCCATTTACGGCTTCATCTTGTATTACGAAACTTTCGCCATCTTTTAAAACATAATTTTGAGGAACCGATTTAAAATTTTCTGTTAAATCGTTAAGAATTGGCTTTTTATTATTATCATAATTGACTTTTAGAACTTTTAAACCACCGCTTTCATTATCAAATGAGTGGTAAGGAAGAAAAGTTCTTGCATCGGCATTGTTATGGTTAATTAAACTGTTAGGTGCTTCTCCAGTAACACAAGCCAAGCCACCTGTATAATACATTTTTAGCCCTACTCCGGCATGTTCGGGTGCAATTGATGCAAATTGTTTGAAATTTTTCTCAGCATTTCCTGTGAAACTTATTTGTATAAAATGTGAAGGTTTTTTCTCAGTATTTATTTGAGAAATATTTTTAACAGAAGATGTTTGAGATAGATTTTTTCTGTTAATTTGACCATAAGAAGAAATTGCTTGTATCTTCATAAACGCCCTTTTCCTATTTAAAATTTAGATACTCTACTTTTATAATATATTAATAGATTATAAAAAAAAAATTAGTTAGTTTTGTATTAAAAAGTTTACAAAGCTTTACTTAAAAATAATTTTGAAATTATTCGTCAAAATTATTTGTTGTTGTGTGTATAAATTCAATAATTTGGGCGAAATATTCCAAATCACTTGTGCCGTTTAAAATTATATCAGCTTCGTTTCTAAAAGGTTTTATATATTTTGAGCCTGCAACTTGGACGTAATCCCAATGCCTTTGGGCATTTTTTGGGGACTGGCATCTTTCGGTGGCACGGTGGAAGAACCATTTTTTCCTTACATCATTTTCTGTTTCTATATAAATTTTTACATCAAAAATATCTTTAACATCTTCATACATAGAAGCCATACCTTCGACCACAACTATTTTTTGTGATTTTAAATCAATGGATTTTGGAAGAGAAATTCCGGTTCCGTTGATTAAATATTGAGGCATTTTTATATCAATGCCCTGAGAGAGAAGGCTTAAATCATCTTTTAAAAGTTTAAGTTGAAAACTACTTGGAGAATCGACGTCATAGCCGTTATCTCTTAAATTATCGAAATCTTTGTAAGTTTTTATTAATGTCGAAATATCGTTAAAATAGTTGTCAGCACTCATTATGGAAACAGGAAGAGAAAATTTAGCGATAGTTTCTTTAATTTTATTACATATCGTAGATTTTCCGCATGCTGATTCTCCGGTTATTCCGACTAAAAATCTTTTTTGCGGATTATTAACAATTCTTTTTGAAAATCTTGAAATAAAATCAGGTTTTATATCAATAAAAATGGGCATTTCTGCCCTTTTATCATACGCTATAATTTGTTTAAATTTTGTTTGTAAAAAAAACGCCAATAACTCACGACCTGTTTTTTGGCTAAAATCCGGTTTTAAAATTTTATGAGGTGAATTATTTTCTTTTTCTATTAAGCTAATCAAAATTGTCCTGCTATCTGAACTTATTTATACTATAATACTCGGGAAATTTTTTTTTGCTACGATGTTAATGTTTTTGTAAATTTTCTTGAAGATATATTTTAAATAATGCATTTGAAGTATTACAAAAGATTTTTTTTGATAGACAATGTTTGAAAATGGTGTATAATTGATAGATAGAATAAATAAGAGGGTTTATTAATGGAAACTTTAGTGGAAAAAGAAGGTTTAATTACACAGGTTATAGGACCTGTTATCGACGTTGAGTTTCAAGCAGGGTGCTTGCCTGAGATATATACTGCGTTAGAAATAAAAAGTGATAACGGAAAAGTTATTGTTGCGGAAGTTCAACAAATGTTAGGTTCTAATAAAGTAAGAACGGTTGCGATGTCTTCAACAGACGGTTTAAAAAGAGGAATGAAGGTTGTAAATACAGGTGAAGCTATAAAAATTCCTGTCGGAAAGCCTATTTTAGGACGTATTTTAAATGTAATCGGAGAACCTGTTGACGAGTTGGGTTCTGTTGAAACGCAAGATTATTTACCAATTCACCGACCATCACCAAAACTTGTTGACCAAAATACTGATGTTGAAATTTTAGAAACAGGTATTAAAGCTATTGATTTGCTTCAACCTTATCAAAAAGGTGGTAAAATCGGTTTATTCGGCGGTGCAGGTGTTGGAAAAACAGTTTTGATTATGGAATTAATCCATAATATAGCGATGGAACATTCAGGGGTTTCTGTTTTTGGCGGTGTCGGGGAAAGAACTCGTGAAGGTAATGACCTTTGGAATGAAATGAAAGATTCCGGCGTTATTGATAAAGTTGCACTTATTTACGGACAAATGAATGAACCACCGGGAGCAAGAATGAGAGTTGGTCTTTCAGCTCTTACTGCGGCAGAATATTTCAGAGATTTTTCAAAACAAGACGTTTTATTGTTTATTGATAATATTTTCCGTTTTACGCAAGCAGGTTCAGAAGTTTCTGCACTTTTAGGCCGTATGCCTTCTGCGGTTGGTTATCAACCTACTTTGGCAACAGAAATGGGTGAATTGCAAGAAAGAATTACTTCAACAAAAGACGGTTCAATTACATCTGTTCAAGCAATTTACGTACCGGCAGATGATTTAACAGACCCTGCTCCGGCTACGACATTCTCTCACTTAGATGCGTCTACTGTATTGTCAAGACAAATCGCATCTTTAGGAATTTATCCTGCGGTTGATCCGTTGGCTTCAAATTCTCGTGTTCTTGACCCTAATATTATCGGGGAAGAACATTACGAAACAACAAGAAAAGTTCTTGAAATCCTTCAAAAATATAAAGAATTACAAGATATTATAGCAATTCTCGGTATGGACGAATTATCTGAAGAAGATAAAGAAACTGTTAACCGTGCAAGAAAAATTCAACGTTTCTTATCTCAACCTTTCTTTGTTGCAGAACAATTCTCAGGGGTTGCTGGTAAATACGTTAAACTTGAAGACAGTATAAAAGGATTTAAGGAAATTATTGAAGGAAAGCACGACAATCTTCCGGAACAAGCTTTTTATATGGTCGGAACTATTGAAGAAGCTGTTGAAAAAGCTAAAACATTATAGGAAATAAATTAATGCATTTAAAAATAATAACACATGAAAATATAGTTTTTGATGAAGATGTTGATGAAATTTATTCAAAGGCTCTTAACGGAGAATTTGGTGTTTTAAAAGATCATATTCCTTTCATGAATACTCTTGATATTGCGGTAACAAAAGTTGTTCAAGGGCAAAAAAATCGTTATTTTTCAGTAATTGGCGGAATATTTCAATTTAAGAATAATGAAGCGTTGATATTAACTCAGGCGGCCGAAGAAGGACAAAATATTGATGTTGTTCGTGCAGAAGAAGCTCAAAAACGTGCGGAAGCTCGTTTGAATTCAAATCAAGAAGATGTTGATGCCAGAAGAGCCGAAGTTGCACTCGCAAAAGCTAAAGCGAGATTAAAAGCTGCTTTGAGTAAGTAGTGATATAAAATATAAGTTTATAGAAGGCGGAGCCGAGAGTTAAAAAAACGCTCCCCCAAATATAAAAGTTAGGGCTTTATGTTTTATTTTATAAAAAAAATATGAAAAAACAAAAAAAA
>CAYYAL010000041.1:0-456 GCA_964469445.1 uncultured Muribaculaceae bacterium | reverse complement strand
CAAAGTCTGTTATTATATTAATGTAAGCACTTTGATAAAAAGCTGCTTTTTTTAAGTTGTTATATAAAATATAATTTTATACATGGGGGCGCGGATTGTTAACTCTCGGCTCCGCCTTCTATACTGCTTCGGGCTTTCTGTTTTCTTTTATCACATCATGCTGAACTACCAACGTCATGCTGAACTTGCGGATTTGCGGAAGGGTGAAACGAAGTGTAACCCGTAAGTTCGAGTGGGACGTTACTCCCACGAGAACCCGAATAATCCAAGACAGTTTCAGCATCTATTTATTCAAGGTCCTGAAACAAGTTCAGGACGACGTATTTGCCTACATTCCAGCTTTCTCATCCTCTTAATCTTGCAACGAATTATAAATATCGATTGTTTGTTGGCAAATTTTCAAATCTCTTTTTACTAAGCTTTTTATCGTTTCTTTATAGCATGCCAAAAGAGCTT
>CAYYAL010000040.1:0-10583 GCA_964469445.1 uncultured Muribaculaceae bacterium | reverse complement strand
AGATTATTTTTTATTGAATCCGACAAGTTTTTAAAAGAAACAAGTTCTCCGTAATTTGAACCGCCTTTTGTAAACATTATTATAAGGACTTTCCAATTTCTTCCCAAAGCCCTCATTGCAAGTCCAAGTGATGCGGTTGTTTTTCCCTTTCCATCGCCAGTATAAACCTGTATATATCCGTGTTGGTCAAAATTTGGATTTATAAGTTGATTATTTATCTCTTTTTTATTCATATTTTTATTATAAAATTAAGTTATTAAATTTAAAAGGATAATTAATAAATGGTTACAAAGAAAGAATTAAGACTGCAAGCACTTGAAATAAGAAAAAATATAAATTACGGTTTGTCTGCTTTTAAGATAATAAATCAAATACGACAATCTGATTTATATAAAAATGCTAAAAATATTATGTTATATCATCCTATATCAAATGAATTGGATTTAACTTCTTTGATGGACGATTACGATAAGAATTTTTATTTGCCGAAGGTTGTTGATGATGCTTTGGAAGTGAGACCTTTTAAGGTAGGGGACAGACTTGTTGCAGGACATTTTAATGTTTTGGAACCTTTGACAGAAGCAGTTGAACCTGAAATTTTAGACATCGTTTTTATTCCGGCTTTAATGGTCGATTCTAAAAAACAAAGATTAGGCTACGGAAAAGGCTATTATGACAGGTTTTTACCGAATTTATCAGATAAATGCAAAACTATTGTTGCGATTTCTTCAAAATTATTAATACAGGAAATACCTTCGGAAGAATTCGATATTCCTGTCGATTTTGTCGTTACTGATTGATTTTTTATAAAACAATATTATAGAGAGGGCGAAGCCAAAGGCTTCGCCCTCTCTATGTTACAAAAACTTAATACAATTTATCTTTTTATTAAAGATTTTTGCTATTTTGCCGATTAATTATTATATACAAATCAGAGGGATATATTAATGGCGGAAACGTTTTTCAATCAAGAAAGATTTAGAACATTCGGACTTAATGTAAGAATTCCGGAAAGAACTCTTAAACAAGCCGGTGCAACGTTGGGTGAAAACGCTAAGAACATTGTATCTCCTTTGTTTGACTATTTAGAAGAAAATGACGAAGTCTTTACCGGCAATGTCGCAAATGAAATAAGAAAAATTAATTTAATTAATTTTAATATTGGGGCAATGATGCAGTTTGAAGACAAGAGCATTAACGGGGATAACCCAAGTTTTGACACACATTTTTAGGAATTTATATATTTGGTAATTTAATTTATTGTATAAACTTTTTTATAGTAAAAAGCTACGCCCATTATCGTGAGAATTATATTGGCGAGCCAAGCAGCCAGAAACGGAGGTATAGAACCTGCTTCGCCGAAAGATAATGATAAAGCTCTGATTAAATAGTATGCAAATATTATTAATATACTGAATAAAAATCCACGGTTGTATCTTACTCGAGGAGGGGTGATAGCCAGAGGTACACCGATTAAAACCAGCACTACCGTTGTTACCGGTAGTGCTATTTTATCCCATAATTGGATAAGATAGACATTTTTTTCTTCTTTAATTTTGTCATGATTTTTAGCCATATATTTTATTAAAGCCATAAAGTTATATTCTTTAGCAACATTTGCATTAAGTTCTCTTGATAAATCAACTCCGAATTGGGCTGTTGAATTTTCAAAAAGCGTTGTATTTAGAATTTGACCTTCTTTTGCGACAGTATAAATCGCTCCTCTGTTAAATTCCCAACCATTAGGAGAAGTCCCGCCTTCTTTTGCTTGTAATACTTGTATTGTTTTATCTTTTGATAAATCCAAGACCGTTATATTGTATAAAGTTTTATTTTTACAGTGTCCGACGTAGAAAAGTCTTTTTAATCCGCCGTTTTCTTGTAATTCTTTAAATGTAAAATTTTGTTTGCCTTCCGGAATATTTTTTTGTCCTAATGCCCAAAGAGCCAAGTCTTTTGATTGTTTTGATGATACTGGAACTATTGTTTCATTAAGTACAAAACTTATGATACACATTACGATTGCAAATATAAAAATCGGTTTTGCTATTCTATTTAAGCCTATTCCGCAAGCTCTTAGAACAGTTATTTCTGATAAAAGGCTTAATTTATTTAAAGTCATGACAGTTGCGAGCAAAACTCCCATTGGAATTGTCATTACAAAGACTGAAGGCAAGTTTAAAATTATAATTATAAGTGCCACTTTGAACGGTATTCCGTAGAGCGATATTTGTTTTATTAAAGTTATAAATGTGTCAGATGCAAAAATTATTGAAGTAAAAATGAATACTCCGAGTATAAATACTTCTAATACTTGTTTGAGTATGTATTTGTCTAAAATTTTTATTTCATTTAATTTTTCTTTAATATTCATTTTTTTAGAATTTTAATAATATTTTGATAGTATCTTTTTGTTTATTAGCTTCAAAGGCTTCAATTGCATCGTTTATGTTATAAATTCCGCTTATGAAAGGTTTGAAATCTATTCTTTCTTTTTCAAGAAGTCTTAGAGCAGGTGCAAATAATCCACATCTTGAGCCTAATACTGTAAGCTCATTGATAACAATAGGTGCTAAGTTTAATTCTTTTGAATCAGCGACCGTACTTTTTAAAACCAAAGTTCCTCTTGGCTTAACTAAACTCATTGAGGTTTCAAATCCTGAGGAAGACCCTGTGGCTTCAACTACAACATCATAAGATGGTTTTATTTCCAATTCATTTAATAATTGAGTTTTTACGCCTTGAGCTTTTGCTATGTCAAGCTTGTTTTGATGTTTTCCGACTAAAATTACATCAAGATTAAACGCATTTAAAGTCAATGCGATAGTAAGTCCGAGTTTTCCGTCGCCTAATACAATAACTTTTTTATAAGGCGGAATATGTAATTGTTCTAAAATTTCGCAAGCGGCAGCAAGTGGTTCTGTAAATACGGCTTGTTCATCAGTAACATTTGCAGGAACTTCTAATAAAGTATCTAAAGGCATTGTAACGTATTCTGCGAAACAGCCGTCTTTTTGCCATATACCGAGGGTTTGTCTGTTAAAACAGTGTCTTGCTAATCCTTGATGACACCATTCGCAGTCATTACAACCGCAATTTATTTCGCCGACAACCCGTTTGCCCAATAAAGATTTGTCATCAGAATTTATTTCTTCAACAACTCCGACAAATTCATGTCCGAGAATTCCTTTATATCCCATATAGCCTTTTGTAATTTCGTAATCAGTGTTACAAATACCTGCCATTGAAACCTTGATTAAGGCTTCATTTTTCTTAGGTACAGGTTTTTTGTAATCCAAATCCAGTTTTAATTTTTCATCAAATACAATTGCTTTCATTTTATTTTATTAACCCCATATTTCCAAATGTAGTAGTCGTTTTAGCAGGGGTTTCGTCTAAAATGATATTAACTCCTGAGCTTGTTCCAAGTCTTGAAGCTCCTGCAGCGATTAAATCAAGGGCTTTTTGTTTATCTCTGATTCCTGCTGACGCTTTAACTTTTAATCCGTATGGCGAAACTGTTTCATACATTAATTTTACATCTTCAACTGTTGCACCAATTCCGTTTTTGACAAATCCTGTTGATGTTTTTACAAAATCAGCCTTCATTTCCACGCAAAGTTCGCAAGCTTTAATTTTTTCCTCTTTAGTTAATAAATCTGTTTCAATAATTACTTTTAAAGGTTTGTCGCCACAAGCTTCTTTTACAAGTTTTATTTCGCAACCGGCATATTCATAATTTTGATTTTTCATAGCCCCGACATTTATAACCATATCAATTTCATCGGCACCGTCTTCTATTGCAAGTTTTGTTTCTATAACTTTTGCAACAGTATTCATCGCACCGAGCGGAAAACCAACAACTGTAACTACTTTTACAGGACTTTTGTTCTTATCAATCAATGTTCTTGCATGTTCTATATAACAAGGGTTTATACATACACCTAAAAACTTGTTTACAATCGCTTCTTGAACAAGTTTTGTAACTTCTGCTTCTGTTGCATCAGGTTTTAGAAGCGTATGTTCAATGTATTCACTTATATTAACCATATATTTTCTCCCGTTTCCATACTAAATGATATCATAAATCTAAAATCTTATCTAAAATTTCTGTTATTTCGTTACTTAAATCTTTTTTATTCTTAATATTTTTGGCGACAAGCCCTGCAAATTCTGATTTCTTAAACCCGCCTTTTTCTCTTAAAAGTTCTTCTAATTTTTTTGTCATTCTTCCTTCGGTTTTAATTTCTTTTATAGTAAATTTATAGAAATTTTTAAATCTTTTATTTAAAGCCCTTTTTATGAGAAATTTCGGTAAAATGTCTTCAAATTCTCCTGATTTTATTATGTAAACTTCGTCTTTTTTTCTGAGTTTTGGTTTTAATTCTTCAAAATTTGATTTTGCATCATTATCTAATAGTATAAAAACAGGGAGTTTTAATTGTTCAACAAGTTGGTAAAATATTTTTACAACTTGATTTTTGCCACCTGCAGAAATTAAGTAAACTCCGTTTTTAAAAAAATCTTTTTTATAAATTTTTGCCAATTCAGGTAACAAAATTTCTTCCGTAATCCCTTCAGTGATAACTATTTTTTTTATAATGGGATATTTGGAAAAGTTCTGTATTCTTTTTAAATTGCAGGGCAAATCTTTTTTATCTTTTATTAATTCAAGAAAAGCATCATAATTTATTTTATTTTTTAGTAGATTTTGAGTTTCTTTATCTAATTTAAAATAAGCATTTTCAATTTTCTCTAGTTTTTTGTTTATAGAATAATTGCTTTGAATTTTCCCCATAGAGGAATTTATGATGTTTTCGGCAATTTCTTTTAATTGAATATATTCCATACAATCTAAATCTTTTTTTGAAAATTTAGGTTGTATAAGATTTGAAGTTATAATATCTTTAAAAACACGTAAATACTTATCGGAAGTGTATTTAAAACGAGTTAATCTGTCAATCGAGATTATAAGCTGATTTTTGTCTAAAAGTTTATATCTTAATTCCGTATTCATTCGTAACCTTTTCGTAATAATTTTACATTAAAAACGCAATTTTTTATACTTTTTTGTGTTTAATAATATATGTGGGGTGAAATGTGCATATAAATTCAATTGGACAAAACATTCAATATAATTCGGTAAACAGGTTAGCAGAAACTCAAAAAGAAACTCAAACTGTTTCTTCTTCAAGCATGCCTGATAAAGAATATTCGACAAATCCAATGGCATTTACCTCTACAATAGCTCCACAGGCGATAAGAACAGAGTTTGCAAGCAATGACGAAGTTAAAAAATATCAAGACATTTTTGGAGTTGTTGATAAAGAAACAAGAAGAAATCTCAATATGCTTTTGAAAAACGGGAAGTTGTTATCTGATAATTCCAACGATAAATCAACCGTTTTAGATAATTTACATAAAATAGCGACAACCCCGAGGGTAGAAGGATTAACGCCCGTAAATGTTTTACAGGAAACAATTAATACAATCGCAAATCCGTTTAAAATAACTCAACAATTCGGCGATATTCCTCAAGAATATGTACCGGAAATACTTCAGAATGCGAAAAATACATCATCAGGTAATAAAAATTTAATTTCTAAATATTCAGAAAAAGGTTCAAGTAATGAGGTTAATGAAAAAAATATTAATGTACAAAATTCAGGAGCATGCGTTTCTGCGAGTATAGAATTTAATGTTGCACAAAAAATGCCGGCTGAGTTTGCAAGACTTGTTGAAGGTTTGTCTTCTCCGAAGTTGAGCGTAAATAAAGTCATTGACATGAATAAGCTTTCAGATAATACAGTAGATTCTGTTTGGCTCTTAAATGCGTTTGAAGTTCCTTATCATATGAGTGATTTTAATTCTGCAGAAATAGTTTTAAAACCTGATAACAATGCAATTATAAGAGCAAGAATCCAAGATAAACACAAAGATCCGAACGAACGTTCATTGATTGACGTTCTTATGCAGTCAACTTTTATGAATGTCGGTTCTCAAAATTCTTATAATTCATTAAATGACGTGAGAAAAGGCAAATTTAATCAAAATGATAAAGGCTTGATTGAGTTTGAAAAAACATTTACCGAATCTGTTGTTGAAGATAAAAATATGATTTCGGTTACTTATCAAATAATTGATGAAAATGATAAGCTTGTAGGTTATGAAACAAGTTTAGATACGATGAAAAGGCATTTATTAGAAACTCTTGACAGAGGTGAAAATATAATTATCGGATATACTCAAGTGGATAATACCAACAAAATTATTAACGGACATGAAATAACAATTATCGGGGCACAAAAGGATAATGCCGGTAAAACTTATTTCTTATGTAATGATACTGATGATAATAAATCAGAACCGATTATTTACAGCGAAGACTATTTGTTACCTAAAATACATCATGCAGGATTGCCTCATGATATAGCGGAAAAAGATGTTGAATTGGTCGATAATTGGGTTGGGAATATGAAAACATACAGAGATAGCAAGGCAACTGCTTAATAAGTTAATTTATTAAATTACACCATTCTTGATATATTTTTTGCTCCGATAGCTGAAATGATAAAGTATCCGATAGTTACAGCCAAAGAGCCTGCAACCATAATCGCACTTGTCATTGTAGCTTTGGATTTTTGGGATTTGTATATATCAAAAGAAGCTTGGTCATAAGGAACTTGTGTGCGGTTTTTAAACTGTACAACTTTAGACCTTCTCCTTGGATCTTTTTGCACACAACAAACATCTTGACCACTAATTTTTGGAACCATGATCTCACCTTCTTATCTTATACAGAAAACTTTTTCAACACGCTTATTCTAACATAATTATTTTTTAATTTCAACCCTTTTTAGGAAAAAAATGTTCATATTTGTTAAAAAATGCCTGTATTTTTTTTAAAAAATATAACATATTAACTATATTATTCAAGATTTACAGTTTAAAGGCTAAAATTTGACATGCTCAATTAAAAAACATTAATATGAATGAAAATTATGTTATAAAATAGAGGGAAATGTTTATTTAGACTGAGGTTTATTAAATGTTAAGCTTATATAAAGACATCTTAAAAGTATGCTAAACTTGTTAATGTAATAATTAAATAATAGAGGAGAAATAATTATGATTCCTATTTTAGATTCAAAACGTCAATACAAAGAAATCGGAGCTGATATTGAAAAGGCAGTTGTGGAAGTTTTACGTTCGGGTTCTTATATTTTGGGGCCGAATACAAAGGCTTTGGAGCAAGAATTGGCTGATTATATCGGTTCTAAATATACAGTTGCGTTAAATTCAGGTACAGATGCACTTCATTTGGCATTAAGAGCTTTGGATATCGGTGCAGGTGATGAAGTTATTACAACTGCATTTACATTTGTGGCTACGACTGAAGCTATCGGGATTGTCGGAGCAAAACCTGTTTTTGCTGATATAAATCCTGATACTTTTAATATTGATGCAAACCAAATTGAAAAAATGATAACACCTAAAACAAAAGCTATAATTCCGGTTCATTTATACGGACAACCTTGCGAAATGGATAAAATTATGGATATTGCAAAGCGTTATAATTTATTTGTTATCGAAGATTGTTGTCAAGCTATCGGCTCTGAGTATAAGGGACAAAAAGTAGGTACATTCGGCGATATCGGTTGTTATAGTTTCTACCCTACTAAAAACTTAGGAACGATGGGTGATGGCGGTTTGTTAGTAACTAATTCCGATGTTATAAAAGACAGAGTAATTGCTTTAAGAAATCATGGTGGGGCTGTTCGTTATTATCATGATGAAATTGGTGTAAATTCAAGACTTGATGAAGTTCAAGCGGCTATTTTAAGAGTTAAATTACCATATATTGATTCTTGGAATAAAAAACGCCGTGAAAATGCTTACAGATACAATGAATTATTTGCCCAATATTCTGAAATAGAAACGCCAAAAGAATTAGATAATACTTATTGCGTTTATCATCAATATACTGTAAAAATTCCTAACAGAGATGAAGTTCACAAAATGCTTCAAGAAAGAGGAATTGGTGCTATGTTATATTATCCGGTGCCATTACACTTGCAAAAAGTTCATGCGTACTTGGGCGTAGGCGAAGGTTCATTACCTGTTACTGAAAAGAATACAAAATTAGTAATATCTTTACCTATGTTCCCTGAACTTACGGCTGAAGAACAAAAAACAGTTGTTCAAACACTTGTCGATTGTTTGGAAAAATCAAAGGCTATCGCTTAAGGTATTATGAAAATAGCGGTAATTCCTATTGATAATAGACCTGTTTGTTATAATTTAGTTAAGCTCATCTCAGATATTGACGGTGGGCTTAAACTATTTATGCCTGAGAGAAAGTTACTTGGCGGGTTGGCGTCTCTTGCTGATTATGACGCTATTATCTCTTGGTTGGATAATAGTACAGAAGATTTAGATGCAATTGTTGTTTCTTTGGATACTATTGCTTATGGTGGTCTTGTAGCTTCTCGTCGCTCGTCAGAAAAATTCGAACAAATTCAAAAAAGAATTAATTATTTTTTTGATATTTTAAAAAATAAAAAAGCAAAAATTTATGCTTTTTCTTCGATAATGCGTATTTCCAATAATAATTATAATGAAGAGGAAAAAGAATATTGGAGTGAATTCGGGACGAAAATTTTTGAATATTCTTATCAAACTCATAAATTAGGGGGCGAAAGTGAATTAAAAAATCAAATTCCGCAAGAAATTTTGGAAGATTATTTGGCTACCCGTGAGCGTAATTTTGAAGTTAATAAACTTTATTTGAAATTTTTTGAAGAAGGATTATTCGAAACTTTAGTTTATTCAAAAGATGATTGTGCTGAATTTGGATTTAACGTAAAAGAGGCAAACTATTTTAAAAATAAAGGTGCTGTTGTAAAGACCGGAGCTGATGAAATTCCATTGACGCTTATTACAAGAGCATATATGGGAGGAAAATCTTTAAAAGTAAAGCCTGTTTTTATTGAAAATGATATGAAAAATTTAATTTCAAGATATGAAGATATTTCTGTAGAAAACAGCGTAAGGGGGCAGTTAGAACTTGCAGGTTGCAGTGTGGTTGATAGAAATGAAGATTTAACACTTATCGTGAATAATTTTAAAAAACAACAAGGTGAAATTGTTATGGATTTTTCTACGGAAGCTTTTGAGGGCGAATTCGGCTTTCCGAATTCGCCTTATATGATTGCTGATGTGAGGTTTGCAAACGGAGCTGACAAAAATTTTGTCAATGAAATATTAAAAAACAGATTAGACGATAAAAATTTTTACGGATATTCGGCTTGGAACACAACTGCAAATACTTTAGGCAGTTTAATTTGCGGAGCAGTGGTTAAATTTTTTGCTTCAGAATATAGAGAAGATGCCTTTAAAAAATTGCAAGTGGTAAGATTTTTAGATGATTGGGCTTATCAGGCTAATGTAAGGCAAATTGTCAGGAAACAAAATAATTTTGATATTGATTTGTTAAAAAATAATATGTTAATTTATGAAGATGTTATTAAAAAATTTTTGAGTTATAATTTTTCAAACATAGGATACTGTTATCCTTGGGAAAGATTTTTTGAATTGGAAATAAATTGTGATTGAAATTATCATTTTAGCAGTAATCTTATCTTTGGACATATTGACAGTTGCGTTCACTCAAGGATTGGTATTCACAAATAATAAGGTAATAAATTCTTTAAAATTATCTTTTGCAGTTGGAATTTTTCATTTTGTGATGCTTATTTTAGGTGGGTTTTGCGGTCTTGGCATAAGCAGATTTGCACATTCTATTTCTCATCTTGTTATATTTCTGATATTTCTATTTTTAGGAGTTAAATTTATAATAGATGCATTAAAGGATAAAGATGAAAATTTTTGCATAGGAAATATTTGTTTTACAAATATTATTTTAATAGCATTTGCAACGAGTATTGATGCATTGGGTGTTGGCGTTTCAGTCTATTTTACGTCTGTCGGGATTGTTAAATCAGCATTAATTATCGGATTTACAGCAGCTTTATTTTCAAATTTAGGATTTCTATTGGGAAATTTCTTTAAAAAGCTTCCGTCAAAGGCTTTGGAAATTTTTGCAGGTCTTGTTTTGATATTATTTGGTATAAAAGCGTTAATTGAATATTGGATTTAATCTTCTCAGACTATTGATATTTATCAAAATTTGGTTATGATTATACTATGGCTTTGACTAGAAATTTGTATAAAATATTGGAAATAGATTCCGGTTCTTCTATCGAAGATGTAAAATCAGCTTACAGAAGACTTGCAAAAAAATATCACCCTGATGCGAATAAAGGTGATAGCGATTGTATTCAAAAATTTAAAGAATTAACCGAAGCTTATGAATTTTTATCTGATGAAGTCAAGAAAAAAGCTTATGATAAGCTTAATGCTTTTGATAAACCCAAAGAAGATAAACTACATTTTAAACAAGCCGAAGATGCTTATAAAAGTAATAAAACAGAAGAAAAAGAACCTGAATTGGTTGATAGAACGGTTGGGGAAGAAAAAAATAAGAAAAAGACTTCAAATTCATTTAATGATATATTGGAATC
>CAYYAL010000039.1:0-10871 GCA_964469445.1 uncultured Muribaculaceae bacterium | reverse complement strand
AATTAATAATTATTTTTCAACAAATCTTGAGAAACAAATTGCAGATTATATTTTAAAATGAATGACAGGAAGTCAGGAAGCTCTGATGGCAGGTGAATTAATAGGGTGGTTAAAGAGAGAATTCTTAGAAAATTTATCAATTAATTTAATCCAAAATATGAACGCCCGCACCGGTATTGAAATTTGAAAAATTGTTATAAGAACCATAATTTGTTTGATAATCCTCAATCATTCCATATCCGCTGTTTAAATTGTTATATGAATTCGGATTGATTTGAGGCGAAAATCCGGTTGGATATCCGTAATTTCCGATTAATAATGAACCTAAATTTCTTAAAAAACCTTTTCTGCCTACATTTGAAGTAAGTTTTGAACCGTTATAAAAATCGTAGTTATTATAAGGCGTTCTGTGATAACGGTTTGAATTATAGTTATTTACTGCTGTTTTCAGGTTTTCATAACGATTTTCTAAATCTCCGTTTTGACTTGCTCCGAAAAATTGCCTTTCAAGTCTCGCAATCCTATTTTCGGCGAAATCATTTGAATAATTTCTGTTAAATGTTTTTAATTCCATTTGCGTTAATAAATCTTCTGAGATATTTGAAATGTCTTGAACATTCTGTGAATTATAATATTGTGGTTGAAGAAGTTGGTTCGGATAAAAATTCATCGGCGGAATTGGTCTTAATGGTTGAATTGTCTGGATTGTACGGACATCGCATAACCCGATATTCGCAGATAAAATCAATGTTAAAAATAATATAAATTTTCTCATATAAAAAACCCTCTTTTGCTCAAGTCTTATCATAAAATTCAAAATTAAAAATATGTATTAGCCGATTAGGTTTTGAGAGGATTAATTTATGTTTATTAAAATTTTCTGTTTATATTGAAGTTTGCTTTTTAAATCGGATTTTGGTAAAATATAGAAAAATTTGATAGGAGTAGAGTATGAAAAATATCATAATTTATACAAATCAGGTAAAATCATCTGTTTCAGATTATCTTGCTGAACTTGAAGATATAAATGTAAGAGTTGAAAATGATTCCATTGTTAAAGAATATTTGACGCTTAATCCTAATTTGATAATTATGGAAAATGTTTCTGATTTAAAAACCGTGATTATGACAACAAAATTTGATGCACCTGTTTTATTTATCGGGTCTGTTTTTACAGATACGGTGAGAGCTTTGACTTATGACTTCATTTCGGCTCCGGTTAATAAAGATGAACTTTTAATAAGAGTAAAAGCTTTATTAAAAGTTAAAGAATTGAAAGATAATATCGGTCTTGTGTCTACAACGGACGAGTTGACAGGACTTCATAACAGAAAATATCTTCATGAAAGACTTGATTCTGAAATTTCCAGAGCAAGACGTTATCAAACACAAATTTCTTGTCTTTTGTTTGATATAGATTTCTTTAAAGTTGTAAATGATATGTATGGCTACGATTGGGGCGATGTGTTGCTTCGTTCTCTATCCGATAAATTGAAACAACTTATTAGAAAAGAAGATGTTTTAACTCGCTACGGTGATGAAGAATTTTTGGTATTGCTTCCTAATACATCTGAAGACAACGCATTTTTGTTTGCGGAAAGATTTAGACGTGATATTGAAAAAATGGAATTTATTCCTGCAGGTGAAGAAGAACGCCACCCTATTACAATTTCAGGCGGAATTTCTACTTATCCTTGTCTTCCGAATGTCGAAGAAGATGCAAATACTGTTATCAGATATGCAGAACATGCTTTGTATAACGCTAAAAAACGTGGTAAAAATAAAATTATTCAATTCTCTCAAATTAATATCGAATATTAATTTTAATGAAAAAGTTTTGATAAAAAGAGGGCGGAGCCAAAGGCTCCGCCCTCTTTTTATTTCTATTTCCAATATGTTTTAAAAATTTTAATTTCTTTTAAACTTTTATCAAAATCGCCTTTAAAACAAATGCATCTATCATCAATATGCAAATAAGCCGGTTCTTTTATATTTGTAACTTCTGAGATAAAATTATCTATATTATTTTTAACCAACCATTTATTTGTTAGTAGTTTGTCTCGTGTTGTAAAAATCTTTATTTTATAATTTTCAGACAGTTTTTTAAGAAATTTTTCTGCTCCAATTTTTATGGTTGGAATAATAGCTTTATCGAATATTCCGCAATATTCATTTAATACTCCATCAAGGTCTAATAATAATGTTTTTTATATTTTTGATTATTCATATAATATTCTCTAATCCGTGCTATTTGCCTGTTAAATTAAAATAAATTATAGCACATAATTTTTATATGACAAATAGCACGATAAAAATTATTCAAAATAATATAAAACGTTTTCGTATTATGAATGGGTTAACACAGGAAAAACTTAGTGAAATGTGTAGTATTTCAGGCGATTATTTGTCGGAAATTGAGCGAGGCAAAAAAGTTCCGAGTTTGAAAAGATTGATAATTATAGCTAGGGCTTTAGAGAAATCGCCGGCTGATTTTTTTATTTAAAACCCGAAATTTTTTCTTATAATGCTGAAAACTTCTTCCAATCGCAGCTTATCATTTTTATACCAAAATCCGATTAAAGCTTCAAGTGCAGTGGCTTGTCGATAAATTGCCTGATTTGATTTTCTTCCGACAGGAATGGACAAATTCCTTGCTCTTCTTACTAAATCCAGTTCTTCATCAGTCAGCAAATCTTGAATTTCATTTAAAACTTCGGCTTGAAAATTCATATTTGCCTTTTGTGTCGTAATATCATGTAATTCCTTAAGTTTTGATGCTTTTTCAATGGAAATTTCTCTTATCATAAGTTCCCAGACGCAATCACCTAAATAAGCATAATGTTTTAAATTTAACTCAATCATAAAAAAATCTTAACATAAATAAAAATTTGTTTTTAATATTTTTCTGTTTATATTAAAATTGAGAAAAGTATTAAAAATATTTGGTTATATTTTACATAAAAAAGGGGAAAAATTATGAAAAAACAATTATTAGTATTAGGTTTATGCCTTGCTGTATCAACATCTGCAGCATTAGCATGCGGAAATGCAGCATTTGACAAACAATATGCTTCACCTTCTAAAAAAGCATGTTTCAGTTCTTCTAAAGAAGCAAGAATGAGAGAAGCTAAAATGAATAAAGAACGTGAACTTTTGTACAATGCTTTAAACTTGACAGAAGCTCAAAAAGTTCAAGCAAGAGCAATGAGTGATGATAGAAAAGCAACTGCTGAACCTTTATTCAACAACTTAATGACTCAAAAGAAAGAACTTAAAGCTTTGAAAGACCAAAAAGCTTCAAAATCTGATATTCGTAAACAAAAACGTGAAGTCAGAAAAGCTAAAAGAGCTGTTAAGAAAGAAATGAGAGCAGCTAAAAAAGAATTTAAGTCAATTTTAACAAAAGAACAAAAAGCTAAATTCAAACTTATTATGAAAGAAAAAAAGGCAGCTATGAAGGCAACAAAAGGTTGCCCTTGCATGTATTAATTTTTAATTAATTAAATAGAAAAGACGGGCTGGTTTTAATTTAAAACCAGCCCGTCTTTTTATATTATAAAAATTAGACTTCGCCTAAGATTTCTATTTCATAATCATTAGTAATTTCTTCTTTAGCCAAGATAAAAATATTACTGATAAATTGTGAAAGCACCATAAAAATGGTATGTCTTATTTCGATAGGTGAAAATATTATAACAAAAGGGCTTCCCGCATTTTTTTTGGAGGCTTGTTTTAAGATATTTTTAACAAGTTTTTCCATAGCAATTCCGTCAACTCTGACTATTCCGTCATCGTCTTCCATTCTGTCATAGAGGGCTTGAAGAGTTTTTTCTGATAATTCAAATCCTTTAATAACATTTTCATTATCAGCAAATTTTTTACTGATATTTCTGGATAAAGACATTCTTATTTTGTCTAATAAATCGCCGTTTGATTCTTGGTCGGAAAAGTCGTTTATTTTTTCAAATATATAAATAATATCTTTAACCGGAACTTCTTCTCTTATAAGAGAAGCGAGTAAAAATCTTAATTGTGCGACAGAGATAAAATCAGGAATAACATTTTCAATTAAAAACAGATTTTTTTCTCCGATAAATTCCATATATTTATTGATATCAGAGTAATCCAAAATATCATCTACATATTTAATTGCAACATGTCTTAAGGCACGAGCAACAACTTCAGAGGCATTTAATCCTTTATCCCAGAAAGATTTTGTTTTATCTTCCGGTATCCAAATAACATTTTCTCCGGAAATTTCATCAACACCATGAATAATATTTTTATATTTTTTTTCTAAATTAATATCCTTTTCAAAAAACATCAAATATTCAGGATAAACAAAGCTGTTGAAAACCTCAATTCCTCTGAGTTTTATGCAATATTCGCAAGCAGAAAGTTTATCATCATCTTCAAACATAATTTTAGGAATTACATATCCTAATTCATCGGTAAGTTTTTGACGAATTTTAACTGTTTCTGCAACAAGCGGTGCCTTAAAATCAGGATTAACAAGTTCTAAGATTTCACCGGAAAGACTTATCAAAAGTTTTTCTTGCCCGATTTTAGAATACATTAAGTCCGGAGAAATTGATTTGCTTAAATTTTGTCTTAAAGTTTCAAGTTCTTTTAAATCTTCAGACATTTTGTCATTAAGATTTTTTCTTGTTTTTACATTTGAAAGTTCAAGTTCATCTTTAATTTTTCCGATATCTTTACGTTTTTGTTGAATTTTTAATTGTAATTCTTTGCAAGTTTCATACGGCGAACTTTGAGCATACAGCATTTTTTCCATTCTACTTTTAAATGTTGTAATATTTACGACATCATCTTCTTCCTCGTTATCACTTTTTTCTCTGACAAATATGCAATTGAATTGTGTATCATCATCGACTTCAATTTCATGCATACTGTATAAATCCCAACCTTCTTCAGCCATTTGGTTTAAAAGTGTTTCAAGAGATTTCGGCATTTCTCCTGATGTTGTTTTAATAATATATTCAAGATTAGAGCTTTTATACATGTATATTTCCTTTATTTTAAATCATTAATTTTATAGCTTCAACGGCAGTTTTAATAGCGATATCGGTATCGTGAATGACAGGATTGTCTAAGCCTTTAGCTTCACGTTCTTGATTTGCGACAACTAGGAAAATTGATGCAACTTTGACTTTTAAATAAGCCGCAACTGTAAATAAAGCCGCAGATTCCATTTCAGACGCCAAGCAACCGAGTTTTAACCATGCATTCCATTTGTTTAATAATTCATAACTTACAGGTTTAGAAGCAGGGTCGTGTTGACCGTAGAAAGAATCTTTACATTGAACAACCCCTACATGATAAGGAGTAGAGCCTTTTTTTGCGGCTTCAACCAGTTTTGTTACGATTTCAAAATTAGGAACAGCCGGAAATTCAATCGGAGCATATTCTTTTGAAGTACCTTCCATTCTGATTGCACCTGTCGGAATAACTAAATCGCCACCTTTAACATCAATGTCCATTCCTCCGCAAGTGCCAACTCTTATGAAATATTTTGCTCCTACTTTTACCAATTCTTCAAGTGCAATAGCCGCAGAAGGTCCCCCGATACCGGTTGAAGTTACGCTTACTTTAACTCCGTTTAAAAATCCGGTGTAAGTAACATATTCACGTTTATCAGCTACTAATTTTGCATCATCAAAATATTCGGCAATTTTTTTACATCTTTTAGGATCGCCCGGAAGTATTACGTATTCTCCGACATCACCTTGACGTAAGTCAATATGATACTGTTTGCCTTCTTTTGCATATTTCATAAAAAACCCCTTTAACTAATAATTAACAACTGAATTTTATCAATAAATCCCCGTACTGTCAAACTCCATTTGTATGAATGACGGCAAGAATTTTGTAATAAAAACTTTACAAATTTTATTTTTTTAAAATTTTATATTAACATTAGGTAATAAAAACTTTACTATTTTGATTGTTTAAAATAGTATGGTAATATATTATTGTAACACTTAAGAAAAGGGGTAACTCGTGGAAAATATCGGACCTGAAATTTTTAATAAAAAAGAATCAATACAACAACCGGTACAACAGTCAATACCGGTATCTACAGCATCAAACGCAGCATGTCCTGCAAATATAAAAGTAATTGGTGTCGGCGGTGGCGGTGGAAATGCCGTTAATCGAATGATAAAAGCAGGTTTAAACGGTGTTGATTTTTGGTTAATGAATACAGATTTGCAGGTTTTGCAATTTTCAAGTGCTAAAAATAAAATTCAGTTGGGTGTAAGTTTAACAAAGGGCTTAGGTGCAGGCGGAGAACCTCAAATCGGGGAAGAAGCAGCTAAAGAAGCTCAACAAGATATAACAGAAGCTCTTGAAGGTGCTGATATGGTATTTATAACAGCAGGTATGGGAGGTGGAACCGGTACAGGTGCTGCTCCGATTGTTGCTAAAATTGCTAAAGAATTAGGCATTTTGACAATTGCTGTTGTTACAAAACCTTTCTCTTTTGAAGGTAAACGTAGATTAAATCAGGCTAACCAAGGTCTTGAAAAATTAAGAGAATCAGTCGATGCTTTGATTGTTATTCCTAATGACAAGCTTCTTGATGTCGTTGATAAACGTGCATCTTTAGTAGAATCTTTCATCGTTGTTGACGAAGTTCTTTTAAGAGGTGTTCAAGGTATTTCAGATATAATTACAATCCCTGGATTGATTAACGTTGATTTCGCAGATGTTCGTGCAGTAATGCAAGCTTCAGGTTCTGCATTGATGGGTATAGGTAGAGGTCAAGGTGAAGGCAGAGCTGTTGAAGCGGCTAGACACGCTATTAACTCTCAACTTCTTGAAACTTCTATTAACGGAGCTTCAGGTGTTATCGTTAATATTACCGGTGGCCCTGATATGACACTTCATGAAGTTACTGATGCTACTAATATCGTTAATGATGCGGTTCAAGATGATGCTAAAGTTATTATCGGTTCTGTTGTTGATGAAAATCTTCAAGGTGAAATTCAAATTACTGTTATTGCAACAGGTTTTGAACTTAAAGCTCAAGGTATGGTTGATGAAAAACTTGATGTTAAATCTCTTTCAGCAGCTGATTTCTTCTCGTTAAATCAAAAACCTCAACAATCTCAATCTACAGGAATGAGTTTTTCTAATATAGAAATTCCTGATTTTTTGAAAAAATAATAAATTAATAAGTTATAAAAAGCGGAGTAGTTTAAATTTTAGACTACTCCGCTTTTTTAAGTTAATTAATATTCTTGTATTTTAAGATGTTTTATTCAAAAAAAGAGCCGGATTTTATTAAAATCCGGCTCTTTTTTTAATCTTTAATTTCTACAAAGCTTTTTGAACTTTATTTGATTTTAAACAAGAAGTACAAACTTTAATTTTTTTAGTAACGCCGTTAACAACAGCTTTTACAACTTGTAAGTTTGGATCTTGACGATGTACATTTTGTTTATGAGAGAAAGTCAATTTAGCAGCTTTTAATGGAGTTTTTCCGCAAATTTCACATTGTTTAGACATTTTTTCTTACCTTTCAAATTACTAGTGTAAAATCAGCATATATCAAAAAAAAGTTATTTACAAGCAAAAGTTAAAGACTTGTAAATTTATTTTAAAGAAAAATTATTAATAAGCATTACTTGGATTTCTCCTGCGTACAAATCCGTTATTATCTTACCTTTTTCTATAGAAGATATGTTAATCATTTTTATAGGCATAATATTTAATTCCGAATTAATTTTAGGAACAGTTATTTTAATTTTTGTTTTGTTTTTTGTAAAATCAAGGTTACCTATTACGATAACAGATTTATTATCGAGCGAGCGAGAATAAGCAAATACTGCTTCATCAGAGGTTTTTAGCGGTATGAAATTACCTTTATAGATAACATTATCTGAAAATTGTTTAAATTTATTAGCTAAAATGAATTCATTTAAGATTTCATTATTAATTCCGCCGAGTCTTCTTGAAAAATTAAAAATATCAATTTTACCTTTATGCACGAAATAGTAATCATCATCAGTTTTGGAGCCAAAAGCTTTTTTATTAGCCCAAGAGTAAGAATATGTATCACCCGTTTGAAATCCGTCTACGAAATATGAATTAAGAGGTAATGTCGCATTAAGCCAAATTATCATTTTACTGAATTGAGGGCCTTTAATTAAAATCGGACTTAATTCGTCGTGTGTAGAAAATGAGCCTATAACGCTTTTTGGTTCATTATATTTTTTAAATAAATTTTGATTAAAAATAACATGGTCAGTCAAGTCTTTAGCTTTAGACCAATTTTTAAGATTAACATAACTTCCGTAATAACCGTCAAATCCCGCTTGCAGAAGCTTGTTATATGGAGTAAATGTTGCATATTCAGAAGGGGATTCTCTTGATGTATCAAAAGCTTCTGCCAAGAATAAGAATTGGGGGTCTTTTTCCCGTGCATATTTTATAAGTTTTTGCCAAAAATCAAATGGTTTAATTGTTGCAACATCTGCTCTTACGCCGTCAACTCCGAGAGATATAACCATATCAATAAAATCTTTATACATTAAATAAACATCAGGATTATTTTCATCTAAAAGTCTTACATCAGTCCAATCTTGCGGGATAATAGGTTGTTTATTTTTATCTTTTTTAAAATATTGTGGGTTTTTGAGATACATATCATAAGACCCACAACTCGGAACATCAAAGATTACTCTGATATTTCTTTTGTGACACTCATCTACAAATAATGTTGCTTCTTCTTCAACAGACAATTTATTTTTAGAGTTATCAAATTGAGGGTTTAATTTATTGAAGGAAGAAGGTGCATATAGAGAACCTGCTGTTCCTAATGCTTTTATTTTTCCGGTTGCAGTTACAGGAAGTACATGAATTGTATTTATACCAAGTGAATTGAGTTCATCAAGTCTTGCAATTGCATTTATAAAATTTCCACTTTCTTCAAAGTTTTCAATAAGGCCGTTTTTGTTTGTATCTTCTGCATTAAATGTTCTTATATTAATAACGTAAATAACAGCTTTATTTTCTGAAAAAAGTGTTTTTAAGTCATTACTCCAATTTTCTTCTGCGAAAACTTTTTGAGAAATTGTGCAAAGAAAACTTAATATTAAAATGAATTTAAAAAATATTTTCATAATTTTAATATACCAAAAAATCACTTATAATACTATTTTGTAAAATCATGTTTCTAATTGTAAAATATTTTTCTTTATACTATCAAAAAATATTTTTATTTGATTTACAATTGGTATAGAAGTTCGGCTAGGGGAATTTATGAATATTGATATGAAAACAGGTTTTTGTGGTAATGACGGCAAACGATACCTATGCCTCAATGGTGCTGAAGGTGCAGTGCACCGGAATGACATCGCATCTAATGGTAGAAATTTTGAGGAAAAGAGTAATATAAAATTGAGAGAGCCCGAAGGATTTAATCCTAGCGGGTTTTTAAATGTAAAAAATCAAACTTCTTTTACCGGAGGAGCAAGATTTGACAAATTTCTTACAAATGCAGGTACGCATAAGGCATTGGAATTTATTTCTAATAATAGTGCAGTTTGTTTGGCAACAGTAGCTTTATTTTTAGGCGGAATTTTAAGGCCGATTACAATTATGGGTTTGCCGGGCAAGAAAGATATTGATGATAAAAAATATGCTTCAGGGCATGCCATTGCATCTGCTATTATTGGGTTTGTTACAACTTCAATTCTTTTAAGTCCTGTTTCAAAGGCTCTTAAAAAAGTCGGAGATAGACCTTGGGAGTTTTTATGTGAAGTTTCTGATGATGTTAAAAAATTCGGAAAAAATTTAGTTAAACAGGATCTTTCACCTGAAGAAATTGAAAAAGCTATTATAGGGAAAGTTAATGAAGGCAGAAAAGAAAATCCTATTAAATCTTTAGCGGAAATTGCTAAACCTAAATTAAAATATTTATTTGAAGAAGGTAAAGCTTTTCAAAATGCGAATGCATTTAGAACAGCTTCAAAGACATTTAATTTAGGGGTTGATTTCATTTTGGCTATTCCAAAGGCAACATTAACAATTGCATTAATTCCTCCTATTTTAAAACATGTTTTCGGCTTGGAAAAAGGTAAAAAACAGGCTGCAAATTCTGTTAATAAAACAAGTTATTCAATGATTAATTTTAATAATAAAAAAGATGATTCGGTGTTTAAAACATTTATGGGAGGTAGATAGATGAATATAGCGATAACTCCTAATGTTACACAAATAAAACAATCAAATTGTAAACCAAGTTCTCCTGCTTTTACAGGCGTTTGGGATAAAGCAACAAGTAAGCTTGCTCAAGGAATTACAGATGGTATATTTTCCGGAGGTAAATTTACAAAATTTATAGAAAATAATAAACAGAATAAAACATTAATGACGCATTTAACGGTTTTAGGTGCAACAATTATTTCAGGATTTTATGTCCAAAAAACTTTAAAAAATAAAAAATTAGATAAAGATAAAAGAACAACACTTGCGGTTAATCAGTCTATGGTTTGGGCTCTTTCTACTGTTATGACATATACACTTGATAATCTTATAAATAAGAAAATTGATAAATTAACCGATCATTTTAAGGAATTAAATAAAAGTATTCCTGCCGGTAAAGTAGGTAAATATGTAGATGGTATCAGAACCTTTAAATCTATGTTCGTCGCAGGCATGATTTACAGATATATTTCACCTGTTTTAGTAACACCACTTGCAAATGCTGTTGGTGAAAGAATTCAACAAAATAAAGCTAAAGAAAAAACCGAAGGGTTAAATAAAACAGCTTAATTTTTAATAAAAACTTATAGAAGAGGGCGGGATTGTTTTTTAAAAAACAATCCCGCCCTTTAAATATTCTT
>CAYYAL010000038.1:5457-11407 GCA_964469445.1 uncultured Muribaculaceae bacterium | reverse complement strand
AGAATCATCAGCTTTCGTTAAAGCTCAAATTCTTCAACAATCATCAGCATCACTATTAACCCAAGCAAATCAAACGCCTAGTATTGCGTTGTCATTGGTCTAATAGCTAATAATTAGGGATAGTTGGCTATTTCTGACCACACTCTGATTATTAAAAATAAATAATTTGATTAGAGCAAAATGACAAAAATACAAAAATAAAAATAATTAATCATAAACGTAATATAACCACTTAAAACGTCCTAAACTCAACAGAATTAAGAGTTTGGGACGTTCTTTTGGTTAAAAAAAGTTCATACCAAAGTTAGAGAAAGTTCTAACTTTACTATAATTCTAAAATAAAACAAAAGGCTTTAGTATAAGAACGTGAAAGGAAGGAAAGCTTCCAACACGGTAGCAGTTTATAACTGTAAAAAGAATTGTATTACTAAATGAATAATTACCACACGGAAGTGGTAAATCGGATTATTTTCGCAAGATAGTCTGATGTCTTGAAAGGAGTCAAGTATGGCAATAGTTGTCAATACGAACGTATCGTCATTGAACGTTCAAAGAAATTTAACCGCGGCTACTGATTCAATGAACAAAGCAATGGAAAGAATGTCCACAGGTTTAAAAATCAATACGGCCGGTGATGATGCAGCAGGTATGGCGGTATCAGCGGGATTGGAAAGAACCATCGCAGGTTCTAAAGTGGCACAATCAAATGGATCAATGGGTGTCAGTATGTTAACCGTAACAGAAGGGTCTTTGACAGTTATCAGTGATAACTTATTACGTATCAGAGACTTGTTTGAACAAGCAGCTAACGATACTTACGGTTCAAATGCAAGGGCAGGTATTAAAGAAGAAGTAGAAGCTCGTTTAAATGAAGTTACCCGTTTGGCTGAAGTAGGTGATTTCAACAGTATGAAACTGATTGATGGTTCAATTAATCAAAACTTACGTATTCAAATCGGTACAGAAGGCGGAAATAAAGATGCTATTATGATTGATAAAAGCGTTTTTGCAAACGCAAGAGCATCGGCTTTAGGTTTATTTAAAAATGACGGTAGTGTTACAGTTGAGGTAAAAAAAGCTGACGGAACAAATTCAACAACTGTTTTAAACACTTTATCTAATGTAATGCAGTTATTGAATACAGCAAACGGTTCAGCTGCTTTCTTAGATAAACTTGATAGTGCAATGGATAATATTGTAACAAGAAAGACAAAAATAGGTGCTGTTTCAAACAGAATCGAGTCAGCAGTTGACGCACTACAAATTCAAGAATCTAACTTAACAGCTTCAAACTCTTCGATTAAGGACGCTGATATAGCTGAAGAATCTTCAAATTTCGTGAAGTATCAAATCTTACAACAAGCATCAGCATCATTATTAACACAAGCGAACCAAACACCAAGTATCGCATTGTCATTAATATAGTCTTAAATCGCAGGGGTAATAAGATTATTTACCTGAGGGCGTGGAATCGTTTTATCCATACTCTCAGGTTTTTTTATTTTTTTATAATTATTTTTTTTGAACTTGTCTTTCTGTTATTAAGAATAATTCAAGACAGTTTTAGCTTTTATTTTTGTACTGTCGAAATAATCATAACGAAAACACATTTCGTCTGCTAACGCAACCTGCATAGTGTTTTTTTATATAATTATTTCTTCATATGTTATGCTGAACTCCCCCACGTCATGCTGAACTTGTCTTGGATTATTCGGGTTGTCGCGGGAGTAACGTCCCGCTCCGCCTTACGGCTTTCGCTTCGCTTCAGCCTACCGAAAATCCGCTGTTTCAGCATCTCTTCAAAATAGGTCCTGAAACAAGTTCAGGACGACGTTGTGCTTTAGTCAGTTTTTTACAATTTGTCGCTTTAGAATGACTTATTACTTGTATTCTTTCTTCCGATTACAATAGTTCAAGTGGCATTACAAAATTGTATTTTTTTTGATTTATGTTAGAATGAGAGTAAATTTAAGGAGGACATTATGTCAAATGCTTTAGAAGTTACAGATTCAACTTTTGAACAAGAAGTTATAAATTCAAATCAATTAACTGTGGTTGATTTTTGGGCACCTTGGTGCGGACCTTGCAGAAAATTATCTCCTGTTTTAGATGAAGTCGCAGGTGAATTTGCAGGAAGAATTAAAGTTGTTAAGGTTAATACTGACGAAAATATGAAGTCTGCAAGAGATTTTTCTATAAGTGGATTGCCAAGTTTATTAATCTTCAAAAACGGTCAACCGATTGAAAGATTGGTAGGGCTTATGCCAAAGTCTTCAATTATCTCTAATATTGAAAAACATTTATAATTTTTATGTTGTTTTAAGGAACCAAAACCTTTAATTTTAAAGGTTTCGGTTCCTTTCCATCTTAAGTATGAAGTTTCCATTATAAATTCATCTTTAAGTATAAATTTTTGTAAAAAATATAAAAGTTTTTATTATTTATGCCGATATATATAAAACAAGAACATGTATTGAGAGAGTTTATATATGAAAGAAAAAAAAGCAATAGAAGATGGAGCATCTTTATTCGGTAGGTCTGTTAATTTAATTGAAGGTGATCCTTTAGAAGAAATTTTTGCCTTAAATCTCGGAGATTTTTTATCAGAACATTTAATATCAGATTCTTTAGCGGAAAAAATCGGTGGAAAAACTAAAGATAAAGAACAAAGTTTGAAGGAACAGTTGCAAGAACTTGTTTCAATATATTCTTTGGATAAAACGCTTTGTGTATTGGGTTTTAGCTCAAAAGATGATTATGTTATTTATAATTCAATAGCAAAAACGATTGTGCAGATGTTAGATATGGATGCATGCCATATTTATTTGTCAAAAGAAAATGCAAAAGGTTTAACTGACAAAGATTTAGTTTTGGTTGGTTCATCTGTTGAATTTAAAGACGATATTTATTCGCATGAAATAGGTTATAATTTAGATGACAATTCATTTATTTCAGAAGCATTTAAAAATAAGGAAACAATTGAAGCTAAAAATCCATTATTATCAGTAAGATTTACTCCTATTTTGGAATTAAATGAGAATAAAGTTAAAATATTTACGGCTGTTCCGATGCATAATAAATCTGTATCTTCTGGCGTTATTGTAATAGAAAGCTATAAAGATAATAATTTTAAGGAAGAATATTTAGGTCTTGTAGAGGCGACAGCGATGTTATTTTCTACATCAATGGAATTGCAGAAACTTATAGAAGAAACTTTGGAAATTCTTAAGGAAGATAATGTTGTAAATGATTTACAACATATGAGGGCGGAATTAACGGCTTCCATCGGTGATTTAGGAGATAATCAACAGGAATTCGTTCAAAAATTAGCAAATGCAGTTGATTTAAAAGGTCAATATGAGGTTGCACATTCTAAAAATACTGCAGAGTTGGCTAAAAAACTTTGTCAACAAATCGGTTTGAACGAAAAAACTACGGATTTAATTTATTATGCAGGATTGTTGCAAAATATAGGTAAGATTACGTTGCCGGAAAATTTATTTACAAATAACGGAAAATTATCTCAGGAAGATTGGGAAAGATTGCAAAATCACCCTAATGTCGGAGTAAATTTATTGATGAATATTAATTTCTTGTCAGAAGTTGTTCCTTATATTCATTATCATAAAGAGCGTTGGGACGGAAAAGGTGTTCCTGAAGGGTTAAAAGGATTTTCAATTCCGTTTGGTTCAAGAATAATTGCGGTCGCAGATGCTTATTGTGCGATGACAGAAGACAGATCTTATCGAAAATCAATGCCTGAAGAAAAAGCATTAGATATTATGAAACAGGAAGCTAATATCAAGTGGGACCCTGCGGTTATAGATGCTTTGGAAGAAATTTTATAAAATTTTGAAGGAATAATAAAAAATTGTTTGAATATAAAATATTTGAGCAATTTTTTTATATTTATTATTGATTTTATTTCGTGCTTAAAATATAATTTTCTTATAATATACAATAACCGAATTGATTAAAATTTTATGAATAAATTAAAAGATAAGAAATATAAAAGTGAAGAATACAGTGTATTCTTGCAACATATAGCCCAAGAAAAGGAAGAAAATTCAAGTTTTGCGAAGATGCTTTTTGTTTTGTTATCTGTAATAGGTGTTTTTGTTCTTTTAGTTCTGTCATTAGCTGATAATAAGGCTTTGGTTAAAGATTTTTTTGGAGAAGACAGTTTTATAACTCAAAAAATAATAGAGTTTGCAAGCAGTCAACAACATAAACCGAGAGCAGAATTTGCAATACCATTTTTGCCAAAGAGGCAGAATATATTATTGTTAGGAGTGGATTCAAACGGTTCAGGAACAAATCCTTGGAGAGGAACAAGATCGGATACTATTTTATTATTGAATATTGATCCTAAATCACATTCTGTAAATGTTATTTCAATTCCAAGGGATAGCAAGGTTTATTTATCAGACGATCATGGTGTTCAAAAGATAAATTCTGCACATGCTTTAGGGGGAATTAATCTTGTAAAAGCTACTGTTGAAGAAACATTGGGCGTAAAAGTTGATAAATACATTATAGTAAGCGATGAAGCTGTCAGAAGAATTGTTGATGCGATAGGCGGGGTTCCTGTTTATGTCGAAAAGAACATGTTTTATAACGATTACTCCGGAAATTTACATGTAAATTTACAACAAGGTATAAATGTTTTAGATGGACAAAATGCTGTCGGATATTTGAGATTTAGAAAAGACGGACTTGGTGATATCGGCAGAACTCAACGTCAACAATGGTTTTTAAGAGCATTTGCCGAAAAAATTCAAACACCTCAAGCGATTGCAAAACTTCCTGAAATGATTAATACGGTAACGACTTATGTTAAAACAAATATGTCATTGTACGAATTATCGCAATATGCGGCGTTTGCTAAAAATATTGATTTAGGTCAAATTGAAGTCGCAACTTTGCCGGGAGCTCCTAATAAAAAAGGTTATATAAGTTATTGGATTTTGGATCCTGAAAAAACGCAAGAAGTAGTTAATCGCTTGATTTACAGGGATAAAACAGATGTTTCACAGCACAAATTTGTTGCAGGAATTATGTATTCTCCAAGCAAAGAGAAAGATGCAATGGCATTAAAATCTTCTTTGAATGAGTTGGGATTGGAAGTTAATTGTATAGGAAGATCTCATCTTCCGCATTCTCAATTTATTGCACATTCCAGTGCTGTTTCAAAAGATTTCTTTAATTGGTTAAAAAGGAGAACACCTCAAATTAGAGAAAATCAATTTGTTTACGATCCTACAAAATTGTATTGCGTAAATAGTGATTTTACGATTATAATATCTAATGAATAGTTTATATGTTTATATTTAACAGAAGGTGAGTTTTATATGCAACAGGAGTTTAAGCGAAAATTTAACAGATTTTATCAAGAAAAAATACAGTCAAAAATTTATGATAGAGAAAAAGAAAGAAAACAAAGACTTTTAAAACATAAAATTGCAGAAATAGCTTTATCACTTGCTGTTTTGGCGTTTGTTCCTGTATTTATATATGCACAGGTTGAAAATTTGGCTAATGACCCTGTTATATGGACTGTTTATTGGATTATTATCGGAGTTTTTGTTTTTGCGGCACCATTTTATTATAGTGACCCAAGAAAATTTTATAAAGAAAATACTAAGTTATTTATTGACATTTTTAAAACATTTTGGGAACCTTGTGTTTTAGAATTAAAAAAAGGGCTTAATAAATCAGTTATTTTGAAATCGCAAATAGTTCCTCAATTTTCTAAAATGAAGAATAGATTATTTTTCAAAAAAAATTTTAATAATGTTGAGATAGAAGTTTTAGACGGACTTTTGGAAACAGGTGATGAAGAAATATTTAACGGAGTATTTGCAAAACTTATTTTGCCGAAATCTTATAATGCCAAAGTTTTAATTTTAGGTTATGGTGCAAGTCTTTCAGATATTCCTGCTGTTGATTT
>CAYYAL010000038.1:0-5357 GCA_964469445.1 uncultured Muribaculaceae bacterium | reverse complement strand
GGAAGATGTGGAATTAAGAGGGGATTTTCCTGCGGATTTTGAAGATGAAAAACCCGATGAGATAAAGACTTTTGACTGTATTTCGTATGATGACGATATTTTGCAGATGTATTTAAAAGACATCGGTAAGGTAAAATTATTAAATACTGAACAAGAACAGAAGTTGGGTTATATTATTAAAAATGGTACAGCAGAGCAATTCCAAATTGCTAAAAAGAAGCTTGTTCAGGCAAATTTACGTTTAGTTGTAAGTATTGCAAAAAAATATACAAAGCAGGGAATTTTATTTTTAGATTTGGTGCAAGAGGGTTCCATCGGTTTAATAAGAGCTGCTGAAAAGTTCGATTATTTAAGAGGGTATAAATTTTCGACTTATGCAACTTGGTGGATTAGGCAATCAATAGTAAGAGCTATTTCTAACGGCTCAAAGGTTATAAGAATTCCGGTACATATGTTGGAAAAGATAAAAAGATACAAGCAATGTAAAAAAGAATTTATTAAAACTTTCGGAAGGATTCCTTTTGACAGTGAAGTTGCAAATATAATGAATATAAACGAAAAGAAACTCAATGTGATAAAAAAAGCTATTATGCATGAACCGATAAGTCTGGACACTTTGATAACAGAGGATTTAAGTCTTCAAGATTATATTTCGGATTCTTTGCATAAAACTCCTGAAGCACAGAATGAGGAAATTTATCTTCAAAATAAAATAGGTGATATTTTGGAGTATTTAGATAACAGAGAAAAAGAGATTATAACATATAGGTTTGGAATAGGGGGGGTGAACAAAAAAACGTTAGGAGAGTTGGGGGAAAGTTTAGGATTTTCCAAAGAAAGAATAAGACAACTTGAAAGTGGTGCGATAAAAAAAATTAAGGAACAAAAAATTTTACAACATTTTAAAGAGTTTGTTTCTTAACTCAAGTTTGGTCATAATAAGTATTTGCAGTAAACTCCAAGCGAGGGGAAACACCCTCGCATTTTTTTATTTTTAAATAAGTATTTTAAAAAGGTAAAGTTGTGTTTACAAATTTGAAATTCAGTTAAATACAGTATATTATTATAAGTAGTAATATGCGATAATTATAGAGAGTATTGATAAAGACTTCGAGGGGAAAATTGGCTAACAATTATTTTAAATTAATAGGAGATGACTTAAAAAAGCTTTGGGGCGGATTAGATTTGGCTCAAAAGTTCGGAATGGTTGCTCTTACTGCAGTAACTTTAGTTGCGACGACATTTTTTTTGGTTAAGGCATTGGAGCCGAATTGGGCGGTATTATATACGGATTTATCAGAGCCAGATGCGGTTGCTGTTGTTGAAAATTTAAAGAAAAACGGATATTCATATAAAATTGCTGATGATAAAAAAACTATTCTTGTACCTGCCTCAAAGCGTGATGAATTAAGAATTTTTGTTGCGGAAAATAATTTAATTCAAAATTCCACTCCGGGGTTTGAATTGTTAGATAATATGCAATTGGGTTCGACGGATTTTCAAAATAAATTAACAAAACAAAGAATTTTTCAAGGTGAACTGACACGTTCTATTGAAAAAATGAGTGGAATTAAGAGTGTTAGAATTCAAATAGCTGATCCTGAGCGTTCAATATTTTCTGATGAAGATGAGGAACCAACCGCATCAGTGATGTTAATTTTAAATCCGGGTTATAAGTTAAAAAGTTCACAAGTGAAAGCAATTAAAAATTTAGTTGCGTATTCTGTACCGAGAATGACTCCGGAAAAAGTTTTTATAACTGATCAAAGTGGAAACAGCTTGTCTGATGAACAGGGGAAGAATTCCAACGATATGGAAACATATAAAGCAAATATGGAATCACAAGCTTCTACGAAAATAACTGCTGTTTTGGAAAAAATTGTCGGAAAAGGCAATGTAACAGTTCAAGTTAATGCAGATATAGATTTTAATACTGCAAAATCAACGATAGAAAGCTTTACGCCGATAAATGATAAAGGTGAAGGTGTTTTGACAAGTTCGCAGTCAGAAGTTGAATCTTATGAAAATCCGAACGGAACCCCTGCAGCAGCAAGCAAAAACTTAAATTATTCTAAACAAAAGAGTGCTAATAATTATAGTATATCAAAAGAGGTTAAACAGGTTGTTTACGCACCGGGAAGTGTAAAAAGAATGACAGTTGCTGTTGCTGTTAACAAAATACTTACAGATAAAGAAAAGGAAGAAATTCAAAATCTTGTGTTATCAGCAGGTGGCGTTGATTATGCAAGAGGCGATGTCATAACTGTTTCAAGCCTTCAGTTTGAAAGTCTTGCTGAAGAAAAAGCAACGCAAGAAGCATTAATGAAAGAAGTTAAACAAGAAAATCAGGTTGATTTTTGGGTAACAAAAGTTGCACCGTTATTGATAGTTCTTGTATTCGGCTTGGCAGCATTATTTGTTGTTAAGAGTTTCTTATCTAAATTGGGCTTGTTGCAAACAGGTAATGATGAAGACGATTTTGAATCAAGGCTTCCTCAAATTAAAGAAGATAGAGTTGAGGCTATTGAAACCGAATATCTTCCTCAAGTCGAAGCCCATCTTGATCCTGAATTAGAAAGGGCAAGATCTGAATTAAATGATACAATGTTGAGTAATCCGGCAGAAGCCGCAAGAATATTAACGACATATATTAAGGATTAAGGGGACGAATTAAAAAATGGGAATGAAAGCACCTACACAGATACAATATATGACACCGTTGCAAAAAGTAGCGGCATTGTTAATTGCAGTCGGTCCGTCTACAGCGTCTGAAGTTTTAAAACACTTTGCCGATGAAGATATTTTGGATCAAGTAACTCTTAATATTGCAGGATTAAATAAAATCACGTCTGAAGTTTTAGATGCGATTGTTGATGAATTTAGAGCATTGTTTCAGGCTAATAATTTCCTATCATCAGGTGGTATGGATTATGCAAAAGAGTTGTTAGAAAAAGCTTACGGCGATGATAAAGCTCAAAATATTTTGGGAAGATTGGTTACTTTATTGAATGCAAATCCGTTCCAATTTTTCAGTGATGCAGATCCTGCACAGCTTGCAACTTCTTTTCAAAATGAAAATCCTCAGTTGATTTCTTTAATATTGGCTTATTTAAAACCGGATCAAGCGGCAAAGGTTTTGAATAATCTTCCACCTGAAGTTCAAACAGAGGTTTCCATAAAGATTTCAGATATGGATACAATAAATCCTGAGGTTTTGTCAGAAATAGAAAAAATTGTTGAAGCGAAATTCTCATCAATTATGGTTCAAGACTTCTCAAAAGCAGGTGGCGTCAATGCTCTTGCTAATATCTTGAACAGAACAGATAGGGCTACTGAAAAGAATGTTCTTGAAATGCTTGAACAAACAAAACCTGAACTTGCAGAAGGTGTAAGGGCTTTGATGTTCGTATTTGAAGATATTATAAAACTTGATGATAGATCTGTTCAAAGGGTTTTGAGAGAAGTTGATACGAAAGATTTGGCTTTGTCTTTAAAAGGGATTAAGGAAGAAGTCAGAAGAAAAATTCTTAATAACATGTCAGAACGTGCTCAACAAATTTTACTTGATGATATGGAATATATGGGACCGGTCAGAGCAAAATCTGTTCAAGAAGTTCAAACTAAGATTGTCGGTATTATAAGAACGTTAGAACAAGACGGTGAAATCTTAATTAAGAGAGATAATATGGAGGACGAATTGATTGGCTAGAATTAAAAGCGATAAGGTTCAAATGGCAGGGTCGCTTGTTCTTACCAATGAACATTCTTCTTTTCAGGCAAAAAAATTAGCTGAAGCTCGTGAAAAAGCAGAACAAGTTCTTGTTGATGCTCAAAATAAGGCTAAATCAATTATTGATAATGCAAATGTTGAGGCTCAAAAATTAATTGAAAATGCTAGAAATGAAGCTTTAGCTTGTGTTGATGAAATTAAAAGAGAAGCTCATGATGAGGGGTTTCAAGCTGGTTATAAAGCAGCACAGGAAAAATTTGAAGAAGATTCTATCGAAAAAATTAATAGTTTAGACAATTTTGTAAAAAGTCAGTTTGAAATTAAAGAAGATATCACAAAATCTTCCAAAAATGAAATTGTTGATTTGGCGTTAACTATTGCAGAAAAAGTTTGTATAGAAAAGCTTGAGGACGACAATTTTTTAGAAAATTTAACTGTTGCGGCAATTGAGGTTTTGAAAGATAAAGAAACAATAAATATAATTGTAAATCCGATTATGGCAGAGAGAATTTATTCAATTTCAGACAATTTAAAAGAAAGAATTACGCAGTTAAAAAGTATAAAAATTATAGAAGATAATAGTGTTTCTCCTGATGGAACGATTGTAGAATCTCCACTTTCAAGAGTTGATAGCCGTATAAAATCTCAAATAAAAGAAATTTCTAAAAACCTTACAAATATTATAAATAATAATGAAGACAATGATGTTGATGTATGAAGAGTTAAAAAAAGCTATAAAAGAAACGAATACGATTAAGGAAATAGGTAAAGTTATCGAAATAATAGGTTTGATAATAGAAGCAGATGGACCTAAATCCAGTATCGGAGATTTATGTTATATTTATAATAAATTAGATGAAGAACCTATTTGGGCGGAAGTTGTAGGATTTCGCAGAGATAAGATTTTATTAATGCCATTGGGTTCAATGGAAGGATTGCAAGCAGGGGCTATTGTTGTAAATACTGGGACTGCAATGAAAATAAAAGTGGGCGACCAACTTTTGGGAAGAGTTTTAGACGGTTTAGGCAGGCCGATTGACAATTTAGGAGAGATAAATTCTCAAAAATATAGAGAAACAAAGGGGCAGGCGATAAATCCGTTAAAAAGAAGACGTATAACAGAGCCGTTATCATTGGGTTTGAAATCTGTTGACGGATTTATTACAGTTGGAAAAGGTCAACGTTTGGGAATATTTGCTGGTTCAGGGGTTGGAAAAAGCACCACGCTTGCGATGATGGCTAAAAATACGTCTGCCGATATGAATGTAATTGCATTGATTGGAGAACGTGGAAGAGAAGTTCGAGAATTTATAGAAAGTACGCTTGGAGTTGAGGGCATGAAGAGGACTGTTGTAATTGCAGCTACATCAGAACAACCTTCTTTGGTAAAAATCAAAGCAGCATTTGTAGCAACGGCTATTGCGGAATATTTTAGAGATAGCGGGCGAGATGTCCTTTTTATGTTGGATAGTGTAACTCGTATTGCAATGGCACAAAGGGAAGTCGGGCTTGCGATTGGAGAACCGCCTGCAACGAGAGGTTATACGCCGTCTGTTTTTGCACTTATGCCGAAACTTCTTGAACGAGCAGGAAGTAATGATAAAGGTACAATGACTGGTTTATATAC
>CAYYAL010000037.1:0-11675 GCA_964469445.1 uncultured Muribaculaceae bacterium | reverse complement strand
TGCTTGGAGGCGAATTAAATGTTTGAAAACAAAATGCGATGTCCACATTGTGGAAAATGCATTGGGGTTTTTAATTCTAGCGATGAAAAAAACTCCATAGCTAAGGTAGTAAAGTCCAAACCGATTATTGAAATTGGACAGAAAGAAAACGCAATAGAAACCAAATGTCCTAGATGTAAAGAAATTATCTACATACACATGGGTTTCAAAGATTAAATTAGAGAGCCTTTGAGCTCCGAATAACAACAAAAGTTAAACGGAAATCATAGGCTCTTTTTATTTTCTTTACTTTTTGACAAAACTAGACATAAGATTACCCTTTCTTCGCTTATAAAAATCAAGTATATGACTTGAAAAGTGATATAATGCAATTAGAAAAAGGAGAAGTCTGCCTATTTAGTAAAATCAAAAACATATTACAAATTAGAATAGCTTAAAACTTTCGTTTACCGATTGTATAAGTGAGGTGTGTATGACTACATATCAAAATTTATACAAAAGAGAAATTGAAACAATGGCTACAATTAAATATTTTTTAAGAGAACCTCGAGTTCCAAATCATAGGGATATTTGCCCTAAATTGGAATTTGAGGTTCTTTTTGTTTATCCATAAGTTCATAAAGGTCCACCTTTATAGACAAAAAATATTTTGAAAAAGTTAAAAAAGTTTTTCCGCTATTCCAAATGTTGGAATAGCGACATTGTTAAAGTAATCGTGTCAAAACAAAAAGAAAGGAGGTTAATAGCGATATGAAAGCAAAAACATCAAGCACTACTGCTGATATTTTGAATTATATTTCAGACGGTAAAGTTCACACTTTACAAGAAATTGCTGATGAAGTTGAAGTATCTTGGCATACTGCACAAAGACATATTCAATCACTTGCATATCGTTATAACATTGAAACTTTTTGTGGAGGCGTAAATCGAGGTGGTGTTCGCCTAATTGCTGAACAAAAAGTGAGTGTTGAAAAACTTTCTTCTGATGACCTGCAACTCATCATAAACACTTTGTCATCGTTGCAGGATGGCAATGTGAGAATTAAGTCTTTCTTACATAAACTCTCCACCCAAAAAGAATTAAAGGAGAATTATTATGAAAAAGAAAGAGATTGTAACTAGTCAAAAGAAAATTAAAATAAATAAAAATGGAAAACAAGAAAAAGAAAGTTTTCTTGATATGAAAAAACGAGAATTAGAAGAAGAAAAAGAATTGGACCAAGAAGAAATAATTAAATTTGATTACAAAGATGAAATTAACCATCGAAAAATTGTTATTCAAGATAAAAGAAAAATAAAAGTGGCTTTGATGGATTTTGAATTGCAAGAGCTGATTCAAGAAGATAACAAACAAAGAGAAGAATGCAGATATAACCCAAAAACTGATGATCCGATAGATGAAGAGCAAGACTTAGAAAAGATGTTTAACAGAAATGAAGTTGAAGAACTATTGGAAGATGTTTTACAGCAGACCCTTGTGAAAACATGGCAAAAAAGTGAAGATAGAAAAAAAATATTAGAATTTTTACAAAAAAATATTTTTAAGTTATCAAAAAATCAAGCAATCGCTTTATTTATGGGCTTTTATCTAGATTTTGAGATTCCTCAAATAGCTAAGTTTTTAAATGTTTCTTATGAGAGAACACGACAAATTTACAATAGAATGAAAGAAAAATTGCAAAAATATGTATAAAAACCTATTGTGTTTTTCGCCATATATAGAGGGGCAATGAGATAGTCTTGTGATGCTTCCACTGCTTAGATAAGTGGAAGCAAACATCAAGGCACAAAATTTAATATGTGGAGGAAAAAATGCAAAACGATACACTAAGAGAAATGATGGTTCGTGTCAGAGATTCAAGAATTGTTGATAGACTTGATAGTCTATGGAACAAATACGAAAGACTATACACTACGCAAAATCAATTTATTGTTGATTTGCTGATTCGTGGAATTGAAAGTGCTGAAAATGAACTATTAAATGTAAAAGAAGTAAAAGCAAGCGGAAACATTTTCAATGAATTGAAAAGACTTGCAAACATGCTTGATAGGTTTGTAGATGTCGGCTACGAACACTATAAAGAAAGTTTCGTTATAACAAAAGAAAATCAAACACTAATTTCAAGACTTTATGATGTGATTTTTAGAATTGCAAAAGAAAAAGGTATTTCAATTGAGAACTACAATAAAGGCATATATGATGGTTTGCCTGATGGTTTCGAAGAAATTACTGATGCACTTTTAGAGGATTACAAAGCTCGTGAAAACACCTAATGTTAATTTTTTTATACATTCAGTTCCTTGTTTGGATGGACTTGGTGTTAACCACCCACTAGTCAAAAAATATTTCAAAGAAAGACAATTCTATTCTTGTGAGCAATCATACAACTATCTCGGATATGTAAATGACGGAAGCAAGAAACAAATAGACTTTGTTGAGTATTCAGGGAACAATGAAAAAAGCACAGGACTATTTGATAAAAATGGGCTATGTTGCCAACAGCGAATAAAAGAACTAAAACAAGGTTTCAGAGATACAAAAAGTCAAATATGGCATGGGCTAGTTTCGTTTGAAGAAATGTTTGGAAAAACCTTTTGTGGTAGTTATGAAAAATCGTATGAAATGATGAGTAAAATATTCCCTCGATTTTTACGAAATGCAGGATTAGATGTAGACAACATCGAATGGTGTGCAGGATTTCACACGAATACAGACCACAAACATATTCACTTTTCTTTTTATGAAAAAGAGCCTCTTAAATATAGAAAAACACAAAAGCAAAAATGTTTTTCTTATGGACAAGTTACTTTGTATTCAATTGAAAAAGCAAAACTTGATATTGAAAATTGTTTAACGCAAACGAGTACAAAACTTGCTCAAAAACGAAAAGAATTAACAAAAGAATTTCAGGATTCTATTACTCAAAAAAGACTTAGAGGAGATATTATTGCAAAAATGAAAAAGATGATTATATTGCTTCCTGCAAGTGGCAGGCTTGCATACGATAGCGACAATATGATGTTCATGAAAAACAAAATAAATTGCATTGTTGACTCTATTATTAAACAAGATGATAAAGTCAGTGCAACTTTTAGAACTTTTCTAACATTGATTAACGAGAAAGATGAATCAATTAAAAGAATGTGTGAAGCAAGCAAAATAAACCCTGATAAGGTTGTCTTGTATGACAAGTATATTGAAGACTTGTATCGCAGGCTTGGAAATCATGTTATCAAATCCATAATTAACACAAGAAATCAAATGAAACTTTTAGAGTTCGCAACAGATAATCGTTTGGCTAAGAAAAGAATACAGCGAAGAAAAATGGATTGTTTACTACAAGAAAGTTTGTATCTAAATGAATTAGTTCAAAAAGAAGCGATGCAATATTTTGAAGAACATATGAAAGTGCTTAAAGAAATGGAGATTAAAGTTCTTATTGAACAAGGAATTATTCAGATTTGAAAATAGTAAAGAAAATAATTTTATGGTTATTTTTACTTGTAGTCTGCTATTTTATTGGCTTTAGTGCCAATTGCTTTGTTTCTAATAAATTTGTTTTCAAATGGAACATTGCCCTTCTTATTGATGGAAAAACTTTTGCTTACACATTTTTTCTTTTTATGGTGTTTGTATGCCTTATTGCCTATAACTGGTATAAAGGTTATTGGTCAAAACACTCAAAGAAATTGATGGAAACATCAGAAAAGGATCAGCACATCGTTTCAGGGCTAGAACAAGCCCACTTTCAAACAGATAAGGAACTAGCAAAGAACTTTACACAAATAGAGTTTGATGCCCTAAAAACAGCAAATGTCGAGGGTATTCCAATAAAAGCAGAACAAGTTAAAAACAAACTCATGATAACCTTATCAAAACCTGCCCACACACTAATAATCGGAACAACTGGTTCAGGTAAAACAACAACATTTATTAATCCAACAGCACAAATCCTTGCACATTCAAAAAATAGACCATCTATGCTTCTATCCGATCCCAAAGGCGAATTGTATTCGCTTCACGCAAAGGAATTAAAAGCTCTTGGTTATGATGTAAAAGTTATAGACCTAAGAAATCCTTATTGCTCGGTAAGATGGAATCCATTAGAACGACCTTATGAAATGTATCAAGATATGCTTCACTTGGAAGATAAAGTTATTACTGATGATGAAAAAGGATGCAGTTATTTTGAAAATATAGAATATTACAATCACGATGAATTGCTGTCGGTTTTACAGGTAAAAAGACAAGAGATATATGATGAGGTCTATGAGGATCTGCATGATATCGTTTCTGTTCTTTGCCCAGTTATAAATAAAGGCGAACCGATATGGGAATCTGGGGCAAAAAACTTTATTTTAGCAATTGTTCTTGCAATGCTTGAGGACAGTGAAAATCCAGCCCTTGGAATGACAAAAGAAAAGTTTAATTTCTATAACATAATGAAGATAGCCACTAACACGCAAAACGATTGCGAAGACCTGATGAAATATTTTATGAAACGAAGTCCGATATCGAAATCAGTAAGTCTTTCAAAACAAGTGTTGGACGCTAGCGATAAAACTCGTGGCTCATATCTATCAACAATATTTGATAAATTAGCCATGTTTAGTGACAAGAGCATTTGTGCTTTAACTAGTGCAAATGAGATTGATTTCGGCGAGATTGCACTAAAACCAACAGCCTTATTTCTTCAAATCCCTGATGAAAAAGAAACAAGACATACACTTGCTTCAATGATTATATTGCAGGCATACAAAAGTTTAGTTGCAAAAGCCAACACCTATCCCGATTTGTCTCTTCCAAGAAGCGTGTACTTTTTGTTAGATGAATTTGGTAATCTGCCAAGAGTTCATAAACTTGAGCAGATGATAACCGTTGGACGTTCTCGAAAAATATGGCTAGCACTTGTTGTGCAATCCTATGCACAGCTATCCAAAGTATATGATGAAAAATCAGCAAACATTATTAAATCCAACTGCAATATTCAAATATTCATTGGAACAACTGATTTAGAAACCATCAACAACTTTTCAAAGTTATGTGGCAATTACTCACTAGTTCAAAGAAATATAAGCTTTAACACAAGCAAAGGAAACGACATTAATTCCTCTGCATCGGTTAGAGAAAGACCTTTAATTTATCCAAGTGAACTTGCTCAATTAAATAATGCGAAAGATATGGGAAATGCAATTGTTAATGTGTTTGGATTTGCTCCAATTAAAAGCAAATTCACTCCCTCATTCAAATGCACAAAATACAAACTCAATCCATCATTCCAAGATTCTAAAATTGGCAAGCCATTTATGGAAGAAAATGTTTTTTACAACATGCTGGATAGGAATGCTTACTTTTTTACTCAAGAAAAATCTAAATCAAACGAACAAGAACGAGATTCTATTATTGCAAGAATTAAGGGTGCAATTTCAAAAATAGCCATTGATATTGTTCCAAATCAAGAAAAAGAATATTTATTTGAATTACTTGAGTCTGGAAGATATCAGCTTGCACAAGATGTGCTCGAACAAATGGCAACCGATGATGCAAAAGGAGAAATTCTTAAAAAACCTTTAATAACAATTTCAAAACAATTGAGTGAATTAAAAAAATTGGAGAAACCGAATGAAAATAAAAACAAAACATAAATCAAAATATAGATTTTTGTATGCGTTTGTTTTGCTATTTCTCTGCTTCAGCATTGTATTTAATAATCAAGGCACAGTTCAGGTTTGCCATGCACTAGCAAGTTGGACACCTAATGGAGGCTTTCAGCCTGGCATTAGTGCAACGCTCCCTGGCGACAATATTACTCCAATAATAACACCTACCGTACCATATATTCCATCTCTTAGTGATTCAATGAATGCTGATGGAAGCCTCAAGGCTTATAGTTCATTAAAAGTAAAAAATGACAAAATAAGCACTGATTATAGTGGCGGTTGGACATACGGATCATTTGTTGAATATTTCACAGTTAAAAGAACCGATGGAAGAAAAATATATGATGACGATGGTGTCTTTGATGTTAGTTGGTGGAAAAATGGAGACTTTGGTTATAGCGATGAAATAATTGATTACCAATCTGAAATATGGGTAAAAACAACACTTTGTCAATATAACTGGAATGGTTTTCTTGGAACAGTTCTTAATGCCAAATTTGAAAGTGGAGCTTACTTTGATATTACTTGGGATCGAGGAGAAGATCCTGATGATAGCATTTCAGTAAATGTTCACGACAAAGATGCAAACACGATGGGTTCAGGAAAATATCGAAACTGGGGAATAAATCCTGGCAACGAAAGTTATAAACTTTGCGATTGGGATTATTGCAGTTCACCATATATAACCATTGTACTAAGAGGCACAGCTTATTGGGAAAATGGCTGGTGGGGTGGCACAGGAAACAAAGTATCAAATCTTTATTCATTTATGAGTGGATTCATGCCAAGATCAAATAGAATTTGGAGCAATACTTTATCTGCAAATAATGGAGCAATCCAAGTTGGAAATAACTTCTTTTGCGCTCAGCCTTTTGTGGCAACAGCATCAAATCTTAACAACTTTGTTAAAGTCAATGACATTAAAATGACACCTATTACTGACAAAAATGTAATTCCATTCAAAGAGGGTTTTAGAATTGCAATTGCAGATGAGGGCAAAACAAAAGTCTCTATTGAAAATGGTGGCGAGAATCAATACACCGATTACAACTGCTTTGTGGACTCATGCATTCCTGATGTAAACTTGGTTTATCTTAATTCAAATGGATTAGATAGATTACAAGAAAGTGCTGTTTCGATTAGTAGCACAGGTGCAAAATCACAAGTGGTTTCAGGTGGAATATTCAAAGATCAAGTCCAAATAAACTTTGGAGCTAGTATTAATGAAAGCCCTGAAAAAGCCTATGTAACCTATAATGGACTATCGCGAGAAATTGCAAGTGGCACATGGCTTAGTGAAGATGGCGATTATAAAGTTGTTGTTCAAGATCTTGCTGGAAACGAGAAAACACTTAAATTTACAATTGATGCTCACTCACCAAATTATAACGTGGACAGACTTGCAAATACCAAAGACTATAAAGTCTCTAAATGGTATTTAACAGCAATCCCTTATGGCTTTAGTGATTATGGGACTTACTCATATTTAACTTATGAGGAAGCAGTTGCAAAAGCAAAGACAAGCGAAAGACAAAACTTAGTTACAAACTACACATTAGATAATATTGATGACTTCCACTACACCAACTTGGTTGCAAGTGGAGATGAAGTTAAAACAGGTTCTTATTGGTATTACAAATCAATAAACAATCCTGACCTATATGTTTATTACTTTACTGAAAGTTTGCTTGAAGAAGCAATAGAAAAGTATGCAAAAAGTTATGTAAGTTCACCTAAATATTTTAATTATAAATCAGACATATTCCCAAATGATTATGGCACGATTATAAACAGTGATATCTATCACAACCTATGGAACGAAAGCAAAACTCCTGCATACATTTCAAACGATTTTATATTCAGACAACAAAGCGAATTAGAAAGCTATAAAATCTATTACGATTATATTGAAGATGGGCAAAATGGCTGGACTGAATTCGTATATAACATTTCATTTAAAGAACAAACGAATGGTCATGGACTCTACCTTATAAAAGAAATTGATTATGTGGGACACGAAACTTATTGTTATGCCTTCTTGGATTTGCAAGCACCAGTGCTTGATGTTACAGCAAAAGTATATGGAGCAAATGATAGTTTCAACCATACAATTTCAAAAAATGATATTCCTCTAAATGGCGAACTTATTTTTTATTATGAAGATTTTACAATTAACCAAATAATAGAAGATGACACATGGTATGTTATGCAAATTAAAAATCCCGATGGAACAGTAAATCGCTATACCCATGTGGACAGTCTTTCCAACTTTGATGACATGCCAACTGGGGAATATCAAATAACTTTGTATGATAGAGTGAATAACAATTTCAGTTTCAAAATTTGTCTTTTAGGCAAAGCACCAAAAGTAAAGTTTGAAACAATTAATAACAATGAACAAATGAAAATTACAATCTTATCAGGCGAAGAATATAATCAAATTACCGATTTGAAAATTTATAGAAATGATAATTTGCTTAATGGTGAACTTGGGTATGATGAATATCCTGATGATGACACAAATGAAATAATCAATATTTCAATAGCAACAAGCAGGTATGTTTTTGGTAGAGGTGGACTTTACAAGGTTGAAATCACCGACAACTTTGGAAGAACAACTTCGCATGAATTCAAGTTTGAAAAAGACTTGCCACTCGGTGTTTTGAAAGGTGTTAAGCACAATGGAAAAACAAATAAAAATGTAGAGTTTATTTTCGATTCAACAAAATATACTGCAGTTGTTTTTGAGAACGGAAATCCACTCACTCAACCAAGCACCTTAAACGAAAGTGGAATCTTAACAACTTTAAAATTCAATGCAAACGAAAACATTAATAACGAATACAAAATTATTTTGTATGACAACACTGACTTTGAGAACCTTAACATTTACAAATTCACGATTAGGACAATCCCACCAGCAATTACTCTTTATGGGGTAAATGACAATGGCACAACATCAACTGATGTGTATGCATTATGGGAAATCCAAAGTGGTTACAAGGCAACATATAAAATAAATGATGGAGAAATAGTTTCATATTTGAATGGTCAAATCTTAACAGCTGAGGGAGTTTATATTATCAGTCTAACTGATGATTTAGGTAATCAAAATACAAAACTTTTTGCGATAGATAAAACATTGGACTTCACAATATATCAAGATATTACACCAAAAGAAACCCACGAAATTAGATACACAAATTCAAGCATTCAAATAGTCAATAACGAACCATTAAATATTGAAATTAAGAAAGATAATGAACCTTATGAATATTCGTTTGGAACGTACTTCAATGATGAGGGCTTCTACTTTGTAAAGATCTTTGATACTAACGGAAATGTAAAATATTTCGAGTTTGAAATTGACAAGACAGCCCCCGTTGCAAATCTAATCGGTGTGGAAAATAACAAAACAACAAGTGGCTTTGTGCAAGTGACTTGGGAAGAAGAAAACATCACTTCAACCATTTTCAGAGATGGAAATTATCTTGGAAATTATACAAGTGGTAGTGAGATAAAACTCAATGGAACCTATGAGGTAAAAGTTGGTGACCTGGCTGGCAACTTCACAAAATTCAACTTTAAAATTGATAACAAAATTGAGTTTGATATTAACACTTTCTATGGTGGAATATCAAATGGGGATGTAAGAGTTGTTGCCAAGGAAGAACTAACAATTGAGATGTATAGAAATGGCGAGCTAGTAGATTATGCCTTTGAACAAATCTTAAAAGAAGATGGTTATTATGAATTTATACTAACCGACATTTTAGGAAATCAAACAGCATTCAACTTCAATATTCAAACAAAACCTCTTAACAGAATTGAAAAAAGATTTGAGAGTTTTATTCAGATTATGGAGTTGCAAAAGAATGAAGAAATTCAGGAATTAGAAATCATAGATAACACACTTTATTTAGTCGATGAAGCCGAGTACAAAGTGACAGTGTTAGACAAAACGACAAATAAATATTTCACATTTGATTTAGTGCTTGACACCACAGCCCCAACAATTCAATTGGTCGGTGCTGAAAATGGTGGTCAGACTAAGGGTGAAGTTTGGGCTAAAAATCCTAGTGAAAATCCTGTCTATATTACAGCGTTAAATAACGCAGAACAATTTGAATATTCGATAGGAGAAAAGATTAAAAATGTTGGAACTTATAACCTCATTGTAAAGGATGAAGCTGGCAATGAAACGGTGTATGAATTCACAATAATTTATGCATTGAACGGAGCTAGTATTGCACTCTTTGGAGCAATGCTTGCAGTGGTAGTTATTTTGATAATATTCCTAATTAAAAACAAGGTCGGATTTTATAAGGGTAAAGCAGAAATAACCACAATAGAAGAAACCACAGAAGAAATCGATAGTATCGAAGAAAAGTAAGAATTTACAGGGATATTCTATGTAATCTTTATTAAGCAGGAAAAGAGGTGTAACAAAATGCACGAAACAGGGCTATAAGCCCCTAAATTACGCACATTTTTTGCAACATAATTTTTGACCGAGAAACATTTTGTTGCATTTTGTATTACCCCTCATCTTCTTAATACAACAGGGAAACCCAGTTTATTTCTTGCAGTATGTAAGCTTTACGAACTTCAAATTTTGATTGAGATAAATAATGAAAATTTGGAGGAAATTATTTAATGAAAAACCTATTAGCATCTATAAATTTTAGCCCAGTATTGGAGCCAGTATTAGAGGTCTTAAACGCAATACTTTGGCCAGCCATTGGTCTCGTTGGAGCCATCGGCACAATTTACTGTATTATCCTTGGAGTTAAGCTTGCAAAAAGCGATGAAGCAGGCTCTCGTGAAAAGGCGAAGAAAGATTTAATTGGAGCAATTATTGGCTTCGTTGTTATCTTCGTTTTGATAGTCGGATTGAAAGTCTTAATGCCAATACTTCAAGATTGGGTATCAACTCAAATTATAGCATAAAGGAAAATAAAACATGAACAAAGTTCTCAAAAGAATAAACACGATAACAACCATATTAATAATTTTAATTGCGAGTTTGGTTCTCACAGGTTGTGTTTCGGGTATCGTATCCGAAGAACAATACACTGAGATATTCGATGGTGTGGAAGCACAGGATGAAGATGGAAATAGTGTTTATTATCAGATGAAAACTTTGGTCGACAACACACAGTTCAACACAAACATTCAAAGCAAACCATACTGCAAATTAGATATTTATTTAAAACAAAGTTGTCAAATTAGAGGTGTAGTTTTTATTGTTCGAAGTTCGGAAAATTGCACACTCAAATTTACTACTTACATTGATGGAGAGATTAAAACAACAAAAACAAAAGACATAACTAGTGGTGCCCAATGTGACATTGATATGTTTTTCAGTGAAGCATGCAACTGCAATACTAGATCAGACTTCTATATCCAAATAGAAGAACAAAACAAAATGGAAGATGAAAAAAAAACTGCTTTTCAATTTGATAGTTTGGTCATCTTTCTGGAGGAATAAATTATGGATTGGTTAACCAATTGGATCTTTGACCTTCTGTATGGAATTCAAAAAACTATCTGCTATATCATAGATTTTATTAAAGAAATTTTTTATATGTTAGCAGGCATTGAACCTATCAATACAGGTGGAGAAGAAACTGATTTATTATCTCACTTTTTACTTTCAGATGCAGTTAAAAAAGCATTTTGGTTAGTCCTACTTGTTGCCGTTGTTCTGCTATTCGTATTTGTGATTATTGCAATAATCAGAAGCGAATATGCAAATGGCGAAAACAAAAAAAGCAAGACATTAATACTTGGAAAAGCTTGTCAAAGTTTCATAATCTTCCTACTCGTTCCGTTTATCCTTCTTGCAGGGATAACGCTTTCAAACACCGTTGTATGTTCAATCAATACTGCTATGAATCCTTATGTTTTAGAGCAAGGACAAGAAGCAACAATAGGTGGTCAAATGTTAGTGACAAGTGGATATTATGCTTACATTGGAGATGAAGCTGAAAGACAGGAAATTGAAATTAAAT
>CAYYAL010000036.1:9658-12241 GCA_964469445.1 uncultured Muribaculaceae bacterium | reverse complement strand
GCCACAGGCCCGTGGCGACTTTTCGTCTTTATTCTATTTTCAACCGACTTTACTTATTTTCTAAATCAGCTTACCAACTTTATTCAAAAATATCATTAAAAAAAATAAAAATCAACCCCAATAAATAAGGGCGGAGCCTTCGCTCCGCCCTTATTTATTAATTATTTATTATTATTGTTCTTCTCCTACGTCTTTTTGTTTATTTATCATGCCTTGAATTTTTTCCATTATTTCTTCACCTTTTTTTTGCATTTCGCAAACTACTTCATCCGTCTTTGACTGAATTTCTTTTACCGTTTTATCAGTTTTTTGAACCATTTCTTTTGAATTCTCCGTCCAAAGTTCTCTGGTTTCTTCTCCTGTTCTTGGGGCTAACAATATCCCCGCAACAGCTCCTATTGCTCCACCAATTATACATCCTGCCAAAAATTTTCCTGTTGACATTTCTTTCTCCTTATTTCTTTAAAAACAATTTTAATACCGTAAAAAATCCTTTTGCAAAACTTTTTATCAATCCGCCTGATAAACTTTTTACTCTTAATAATGCTAGTGAACCTACTGAAAACATACTATCAAAAGACTTTTTAACTACATCTATATTTTTGTCAGCATTTTCTACCAATACATTTATCGTTTTTATTGTTTTATTAACTTCTTTTAATGTAGGTTCCAACTCATCTTTTACCATGCTTGTCGTTTCATCTAAATTTTTCGTTAATTTTGATAAATTTATTAAAAGTTTTACCAAAAATCCTAATAAAACTACAACAAAAACACCTGTTACCCATGCAAGAAATGTTAATCCATGATATAAACTTATTTGTGCTTCCATTCTTTATCCTTAATCTTTTACTTAATTAAAATCGTAATCTGTATCTTCCATCTCTTTTGCTTTTTGCATTTTTCGAGAATTAAAGACATGTATCAATTTTCTAAATTGTCTTTCTATCTTATATTTTGCCAAATCCACTGTTTCCATTGCTTGTTTTTTTGCTTCCTGAAGCTCCGGATTATACTTTTCACTCAAATCATCAATGACTTCTTTTACTTCTTTTCTTGATTCTTCACCTGCTTTTGGAGCATACATAATTCCGGCAACCATACCGCCGACAACGCCTGCAATAAGACCTAATCCAAAACTAAAAGATTTATCTTTTGACATATTTTATCCTTTCTTCATTTCTTCAAATTTATAGACTAAGTATAACATATCGGTTTGCTTTTAACAACAGACTTCTGTCTAATATCATACGTTTCTACTAATTATAAAATTATATTTTAAAAGCGAAAAATCGACCTACAAAAGTCGATTTTTCGCTTCTCATCCTTGAATTTAAATTCTTTGGTGATTATAAAAGTCCTAAGACTTTTTTATACCAAGAGAAAGTTTCCATTTCCAAACCATTAAAGGTTGTTTTTAAAGATTGTTTCTTTAAATAGTTTTCAAATTCATCATTAAATTTTGATTTAACGATTTTTTTTGTTTTTGTTTCTTGAGCCAAACTTACCATATGGATTTTCTCCTTTTCAATTAAGTAAAATAATATTTTTTAAATGTCTATCTTACACTTTTACATTTTAACACAAATATTTTGTCAAGTCTACTATTCTAAATAACTAAAAAAACTTTTTTGCTAGTATAAAGGCTTATTTTTTGTAAATTTTTGTAAATCTTTTTTGTTTTTTATAAGTTAAAACATTTTATTTAATGTAGCTGATTTCCTTCAAATGCAATGACTTATTGCTTATAATTTATTTTTATATTATTTTATAATTATATAAAAAGGTTTGGGTAAAAGGAAATAATAAGATATGGACTTTATATACAATTTTGTAACACAAAATAATGTAATCATTTCGGGATTAATTTTATTAATTGCATATATATTTATAGCGATTGAAAAAATTCCAAAAGTAACGATTGCACTTTTAGGCGGAGCTTTAACGCTTTTTTTAGGATTACTTTCAACCACAAAAGCAGCAAGCGGCGGAATTAATCCTCATTACTTTATAAATTTTATTGACTTCAATGTCATTTTCCTTCTTGTAGGAATGATGATTATAGTAAATATTTCGGCAAAAAGCGGTATGTTTACATGGGTTGCAAACAATCTTTTAAAATTAACGAAGGGTCAACCTATAAAAGTTTTTGTAACGCTTGCTGTTTTCACCGCATTTGCATCTGCATTTTTAGACAATGTTACAACAGTAATTTTAATGTTACCTATTACGTTTGTTGTTGCAGAAGAACTTGATATAAACCCAATTCCTTTTTTAATAACGGAAATTCTTGCTTCAAATATAGGCGGAACTGCTACTTTAATCGGCGATCCGCCAAATATTATCATAGGCAGTGCAGCTAATTTATCTTTTATGGCTTTTTTGCGTGAACTTACAGATATTGTCGTTTTAATTTTGTTTGTATCCATTGCAATTCTATGGTTTATATTCAGAAAATCACTTACGACAACCAAAGAAAATATGGCAAAAGTTGCTAATTTAGACAATTCAAAGACAATAACAAATTATCCTTTAATGATAAGGGCTTCAATTGTTTTATTTTTAGTTATTTTAAGCTTTATT
>CAYYAL010000036.1:8107-9558 GCA_964469445.1 uncultured Muribaculaceae bacterium | reverse complement strand
CTTTTTATAACTTTTGAAGGAATTGATGGGTGCGGAAAAACAACGCAACTGAATTTACTTGCAAAATATTTTACAGACAAAGGTTATGAAGTAATTATCACAAGAGAACCCGGAAGTGTCGGATTAGGAACAAAAATCAGAGAAATTTTACTAAATTATGACGGCGAAGTTTCTGCAAATTGCGAAGCATTCTTATTTCTTGCAGATAGAGCTCAAAATATTGATGTAATTGTAAAACCTGCCGTAAAACGTGGGGCAATTGTTTTATGCGACAGACATACAGATTCTACAATAGCTTACCAAGGTTACGGAAGATGCCTTGATATAAAACAATTAAAAGAATTAAATGACATAGCAACTTCAAGTTTTAAACCTGATTTAACTCTTGTTTTTGATATAGATATAGAAACCGCATTATCAAGAGTAGGAAAATCTCAAGACAGAATGGAAGCATCGGGAATTGAATTTTTTGAAAGAGTAAGAAGCGGTTATATAAAAATATCAAAAAATGAGCAAAATAGAGTTAAACTAATCAACGCAAAAAATTCCATTGAAAAAATTCAAAAACAAGTTTTAAATATAGTTGAAAAATTAATCTAAAGGAATAATCAAAGATTGTCCGATAGAAAGATTATTCGGATTAGTCATACCGTTAGCTTGTCTGATTTTTTCGATTTTTGAAACATCATAAGTTCCGTAAAATCTTATAATAATTCCAGCCAAAGTATCGCCGTCCTTCACAGTATAAGCTTCTGATTTTGGCGTAACGGCAACTTGTTTACTGGAATCAGAAGGAATAAATGTCAATTTTTTAGCCTTCTTTTCTTTAGCAATAGGAGCTGTAAAATCTGCATTTTCAACAGTTTCAACAGTTTTATGAACAGAAAAACTCAACAAAGTTGTAATCAATAACATTGAAACAGCACCTGCGATAAATCCTGTTGCCAAATAAACGCCCATGGATTTGTCTTCTTTTTGATTAACTTTAAAATTCTGCCAAAGAATATCCAATTCTTTATCTTTATTCGCTCTTACATAAACCCCGGGAGATGCATCATAAGGCTTTTGTCTGTTTTTAGCTAATTCTTCAAGAACCGCTATTCTTTCTCTTGATAAATTTGATCTTCTTAATGTTGAACTTTTCATATAAAACCTCTTTTAGCATACTATATTTATTATATTTTATTACCAAAAATATAATAAAGTCAATATTATGTAACTTACTCTTAAAATTTAAACAAAATTTTACCTAATAAAAAAGCCACAAGCGTGGCTTAAAAATCATTATGGGAATAGGATTAGGGAAAAAATCTTTTATGCATTGAAGGTTTTATAAGACCTATCAATATTATTTTCAGTAACTTTTTTAGCTGACTCATATTCAGTTTGAAGAGCTGCATGAATTGTATCAATTTTCTTTAAATCCATATCAAGAGAATCTTCTTGATTTT
>CAYYAL010000036.1:6204-8007 GCA_964469445.1 uncultured Muribaculaceae bacterium | reverse complement strand
TAAAGCTTGGTATTCAAAATCTGTCATACCCAAAGTTCTTTGTGGTGCAACAGGCAAACCTGATCTTCCGAAATCACTTTGTAAATTATCTCTGTAAAGAGTTAATGCCTTGTCATAAAGATTTAAAAAGTCTTCTGCATTCATTCGTTGAGGATTTATATTCAAATGATCACTTGCATTAAATATGCCTAATTCTTCCTGTCTTAATTTTTTCAATCTTTCAGCAACAGCATTAGTTCTTCCAAATAAAGATGAATCGGTGTCAACAGAAGCCGAAGAAATTGCAATAGCTCCTTGTCGCAATAAATCAGCATACTTTTGAGAAACCACAGCTCTGCCCTTTACATCTGTTATCATATAAGACTCTGATACGCCTGTTGGATCATAATTAGTTAATAAATTATAATTAACATCTTTATCAACATAAGCCCCATTTTTATACTGACTTATAACTAATTTTTTCTTATCTAAAGCTTCCAAATATTCATTATTAAGTGTTTCGGATTCATCTGCTAAACGAATCTTATTATTCATAATAGTCTGAGCTTGATATTCCGTATTGGTCAATCTAGCTGTTATAGTCAATAATCTCGCCTGTGAAGCAGACATTCCCATAGTCTTTGTATCCCTTTTTTATATCTATCTCCATGTTTATCGACATTTTTTTTCATAACTTTAGTTTTTTTAAGCCCTATGTAACAAAATTGTTACATAATATATAAAGTGTAAAAAAAACACTTGACTTTTAAAAAATAATATGACATAATTAGTTTGTAAGATTTAAGTGTAGTCGAAACACTAAATAGAAATAATATAAACAAAACAGACTATAAATATCATGAACCCCGAAAACATATAAACTCCTAAATAATAAACACTAAAACAGACCATTAGGATGCAGAAAACGATCCACTCTTTATTTTAAAGGGTGGTTTTTTTTATGCTATAATAATAAAATAAAAAAAGGGGGTTATTTATGTTAAATTTTGATTTTATTTGCCCGACAAGAATTATTTTCGGGAAAGGCAGTATTAAAAAATTAGAAAATCTTATACCTAAAGATAAAAAAATAATGTTGATTTACGGTGGCGGTTCAATAAAAAAGAACGGTGTTTACAACCAAGTAAGAGATGCGCTCAGAGCTCATAAATTTACAGAATTTTCAGGCATAGAGGCAAATCCTAAATTTGAAACCTGTATGCAAGCAGTTGAATTTGCCAAAGTAGAAAACGTTGATTTTTTACTTGCAATCGGTGGCGGGTCTACACTTGATGCGACAAAATTCATTGCATCAGCTATTAATTATAAAGGTGAAGATGCTTATGAAATAGTTAAACAAGAAATTCGAGTTCAAGACGTTTTGCCGATAGGTGCTGTCATGACATTACCTGCGACAGGCTCTGAAATGAATTGTGGCTGTGTTATTTCAAGAGAATCTACGCAAGAAAAATTTGCAGTAAGAAACGAAAAATTATTCCCGCAATTTTCAATCATAGACCCTGAAAGCACATACACTTTACCCATAAACCAAATGAGAAACGGCATTGTTGACACCTTTGTACATGTAATGGAACTTTATGCAACAATAGACGTAAATACGCCTTTACAAGATTTTTGGGCATTAGGGCTTATAAAAACGTTGATGAAAGAAGCTCCGATTGCTTTTGAAAATCCAAAAGATTATGATACCAGAGCCAATCTTTGTTGGTGTGCAACTTGCGGACTAAACTACTGGTTAGCCTTAGGTTGTGTTCAAGACTGGGCAACTCACAGAATTGGACATGAATTAACGGCTCTTTACGG
>CAYYAL010000036.1:0-6104 GCA_964469445.1 uncultured Muribaculaceae bacterium | reverse complement strand
TTCACAAATTTTTCTTAAAACATTTTCAATATTTTTTTTATCGGGTTTGACAACGAAACCATTTTTGCCATCAGCAATAATCCCGTCAATTCCGTCTTTTTCCGTACAAATAGTAATACAACCGCTTGCCATTGCCTCTAAATAAACCTTCCCAAAAGTTTCTTTAACACTTGGAAGAATAAAAACATCAGCTTTTCGCATTTCTTCAAGTACTTCACTATTCGGCAAATATCCTAAAAATTCAACATTTTTGCAATTTTCAGCAAGTTTTTTTAGAGCCTCAAATTCCAGACCATCACCGATTATCTTAAATTCAATATCAGGAAATTTTTCAGCAACAGAAATTATTTTATCTATATTTTTACGTTTAATTAGATTGGCACAAGTTAAAACCGTCCTTATTTTTTTCATGGGCTTAATATTTTTTAAAATAAATTCCTTATCAATCCCCGATGAAGCAACAAAAGTTTTTGAAGAAAATTCCGGAAATAATTCATCAAATTTTTCTTTCAAAACATTTGAACGACAAGCTATTTTATACGAATTTTTATAGGCCTTAATCATCTTGTTTCTAAAATAAAATTTATAAATAGGATTTGTTAAAACCTCAATATCAGAATTATGAACCGCACAAACAAATTTTTTCTTATATTTTTCATTAATTTTATCTGCAAATATAATTCCTGAAGGCATATGTGCAATTATCAAATCAGAAGTTTCGACCTCTTTTTTTAATCCATTGATTTTACAAAAAACATTAAACCAAAACGGGAAAAAATAATTTATGTTATAAATCTTAATGTTATCAAAATAAGATAGAGCTGTTTTATAAAAAGGTTTTTTTCTTAAAAAAGAATTGAAAACAAAATTCGGTTTTATAACAGTAATATCATATTTTTTTGCCCACTGCCAAACAAAATCATGTAGAACCGTAGGAGTGTTTTTTTCATTTTTCTTTACGGGATACAAATCCGAAATAAATAATATTTTCATAAAACAGAGTATAACATATCATAGCTTTTATTTACAATGTAAAAATAAAAGTGTATAATCATTTTATGATGATGTCAGGTATGAAGAAGTTATCTATTGCATTCTATTGGCACATGCATCAGCCGATTTATCAATTAAATATTCAAAGTGATTATTTAATGCCGTGGGTTAGATTGCATGCTGTTAAAGATTATTTAAGCATGTTTTTATTTTTAGATGATTTTAAGAAACTAAAAGTAAATTTTAATTTAGTACCTGTACTTTTAGATGCATTAATTGAATATGGGGAAAAAGGTTACCACGACATTCATTCAAGGCTTACCGTAACAGATGTATCAGACTTAACACCTGATGATAAAGAATTTATTTTAAATAACTTTTTTGATGCAAATTATAAAACAATGATTTATCACCATGAAAGATACAATGAACTTTATCAGAAGAGATTTGAAAAAGAAATTGTAAATATAGATGATTTTTCTGATCAAGAATATTCTGATATAATGGCTCTGTTTAACATAGCGTGGACAAATCCTATATTTAAAAAAATATTTCCTAAAATAAATGAATTAACAAAAAAAGAACGCAATTATACCTTTGAAGACAGAATAAATTTAATAGAAATACATAGAGAAATCATCAAAAGAATTATCCCAAAAATAAAAGAACTTCTTAAAAAAGGACAAATAGAAATAACAACCAGTCCTTATTTTCACCCAATTCTTCCGATTTTGCTTGATGATGTAAAACTTAAGAAAAATAATTTCCCTGAAAAAATGGATATGAAGGCTGATGCTTATATTCAAACAAAAACAGCAATTGATAGAATAGAAGAGCTTTTTGGAGTTAAACCGAAAGGAATGTGGCCATCAGAACAATGCGTTTCGGAAAACACTTTAAAAGTTTTTTCTGAACTCGGAATTAACTGGACAGTCGCAGACGAAGGTATTTTATCTGAATCCTTAAACAAAAATTTCATAAGAGATTTTCAGGGATATTTGGAAGATCCATACTTTTTAATGAAAAGTTATAAATTTAAAACTGCAGAAAATAATGATATAAAAATTGTATTTAGAGATTCTGTAATTCCTAATTTAATCAGCTTTGAATATTCAAATCATGACCCGAAAGTTGCCGCAAATGATTTATATGAAAGAATAAAAATTATTCAAAACAAACTTCAATCATCACCTGACAAACACCACCTGCTTACAATCGCGATGGACGGAGAAAATTGTTGGGAAAATTATCTTGAAGATTATAATTTTATCAAAACTTTATATAAACTTATTGAAGAAGATAAAACGTTGGAAACTGTTCTCATAAGTGAATATCTCGATAGAAAACAAATACATACCACATTAAATAAGTTACATGCCGGATCTTGGATAAATAAAGATTTCAAATTATGGATAAACGAACCTACAAAAGATTTGGCTTGGAAATATTTAAAAAGTGTTCGAAATGATTTGATGGAATTTACAAAAAAATATCCAAACAATGAAAATAATGATTTAGCTTACAGAGAATTATTAATTGCTGAAGGAAGTGATTGGTTCTGGTGGTACGGAGAACCGAATGATTCAGGACAAGATAATATTTTTGATTATTTATTCAGAGAAAGATTAAAAAATATTTATTTTTATTTAAGTGAAAAAGCACCGAAATATTTAGATACAACATTACTGCCATCAAATGCAAAACCTTCCAGATACCCGAAAACTTTAATATCTCCAATAATTAATGGAAAAGAAGAATATGACAATGAATGGTTAAATGCAGGTTGTATTGCAATTCCTGATGGGCCTATTCTCAAATCTGACAAACTTTTTGACAGAATTTGCTTTGGATTTGATAATGAAACTTTTTATTTACGTTTTTATTTAAAACAATTTCAACAAGAAAATCTTGAAAAAAATAGAATTTTTCAACAAATATATGTTTATTTAAGAAATGGTAGCAGAAAACAACTTGTTTCACCATCAAGACTTATTAACCAAACTGATAATATATACCCGATGATGAAAGAAAAATTTCATAATGAAATGAGATTATCCGTTCAAGATGGATTTCTTCACCCCGTACAAATAATTACGGCAATGGATAGCGGTTTATGGAAAATAGAAAACTCAAAAGAATTAAATGTCGCCTATAAAGATACCATTGATTTGGGCATTCCTTTTGATTTGATTGATATTGAAGCCGGTGAATGCGTCGAATTTTTCTTTGCAACAGCACAAACCGGAATTAAAGAAACATTAATTCCTCAAGATGTTCTGTTAAGTATTCAAAGGCCACTATGAAAATAAATGATTTAAAAAATAAATACGGACATCTTCCTTATAAAGATTGTAAAAAAGAAGATTTAGAAAAAATAGATGAAATTTTTGTCCATAAAGCTTGTGCAAATGCGTTTAAAAAAATGCAGGAAAAAGCAAAACTCGACGGAATAAAGCTTAAACTTGTATCAGGTTTTCGCTCAACAGAATATCAAAAAGAAGTTTTTAAAAGCAGACTTGTCGATAATTCCGAAAATTCAATTAAAAAAAGAGCAAAAGTATCAGCACCTGCCGGATTTTCCGAACATCACACAGGTTATGCCATTGATATAAATTCTTTAAGTACCTCTTTTGAAAAATCAAAAGCTTTTATTTGGTTGAAAGAAAATGCTCCTAAATTTGACTTTGAAATGTCTTTTCCCAGAAAAAATGCTCAGAAAATAAGCTATGAACCTTGGCACTGGCGATATGTCGGAGACGATGTCTCAAAAAAAATATTTGCAGATGCAAAAAATCTTTCTAAATAATATTAAAAAAGGCTGGCGGTGATGAAATCACCGCCAGCCTTTTTTAACCTAAATAAATTTATTCAAAATCTTTTGTTTCATTCCAAATAAACATTCTAACATCAGCTTGCGTTGCACTTGGATATTTTTCCATAAATGCCGCAACATCAAATTTTTTCACATAATCATCATATTTTTCGGAAACGTCAGAAGATGCTGTTTGTTTTAAAGTTTCAACATATTCTTCAACTAAATCTTGAATATCTTCTTCTGTTAATGCTTCGCTTTCATTAGCTGAAGAAAATATATCTACTTCCTTTTCTTCAAGAAGCTTTTTTTCTTCTTCCTTCGCAGTTTCTTTTTTCTTTCCATCACTGTTGGAACCGTCCTTTGAAACATTTTGAACAAGATTCAAATTAATTTCGCTCATAAAAAACTCCTTTCTTTTATTTTTTATAAATAACGACATTTTATAAAAAAACTTTATATTTTGTTAAAAAATATGTCAAGAATAATAAAACAAGGGCGGAGCCGAAGGCTCCGCCCTTGTTAAAACCTATTCATCGTCTTCCAAATCATCTTCTTCCATAATTTTATCAACGACCATTTTAGCCATTTCTTTAGCAATCAATTTTTGAGTATTTTCGGGACAATTTTGAAGCATTGTAATAGCAGTTCTGACAGTGGAATCAATATCATACCAACGAGCAGACCGTTGTTCTTCGATACCTGCTTCAACTGCAGAAATAATATCTTCAACCCCATTATATTCTTCACTTGAAATATTATGTTCAATAATTATTTTTATCAAATTCAAAGCAATTCTTATTTGAGTTTCATCATCAGATTTTTCCAAAGTTTTCATTGCAGCAGACAAAACCGGGTCTTTGTCATACCAACGACGATAAGATTGACTATACTGTTCTTTCATAATTAAACCTCTATCCTTTTTTAAATGTAACGCCCTTAAGCGGATATTTCCAATTTAAGCATTTTTTTTCACAAGCTATACGACATGCTCCGCATTCAAGGCAATTTTCATAATTAATTATAAGTTTTTCTTGAGCATTTGTCCATTCGTAAACTTTTGCGGGACAAATTTTCGTACAAATTTTTGACTTACAATTTTTACAAATCTCATTATCAACTTCGAGATGAGATTTTTCATCAGAATTTATTTTAACTTTAGATAATTTTAAATTAATATCCGTCATTTTAAAATTCTCCATAAAATTCTTATCAAAGCGAAAAAATCTTTGAAAAATTCTATAAAGTTTTGCGATTTCAAGAATTTTCCAATAAATTTACGATAAACATCTTTTTTAGGAACACCATTTACTGATATAAAATCAGAGAAAAATTCATTTATACTATCAAGATAAAATCCCATAAACGATTTTTTTCTTTCCGTAATAAGCGGAATAAGATTTTGATAAGTCTTTAAATCTTTAATTACGAAAGATTTTTCCAATTTTTTTTGATACTGTTTTAAATATTTAGCAGAGAAATCATTTTTACTTACCGCTTTAATTACAGTTTCTGCGGCAAGTTTTCCGCTCATCATAGCAAGATTTGTTCCTTCAAAATGAAGGTTATTAACAAGACTTGCGGCATCGCCGATAACCAAAACTCCGTTATCAAACAATTTCGGATTTTTTTTGTATCCACCTTCAGGAATAAGATGTGCCGAATATTCAAGCATTTCTCCACCTTCTAATAAGGATTTTATGGAAGAATGTTCCTTCAATTTATCCAAAATCTCAGAAGGATTTTGTTCAGTTTCGATTAAATCTTCCAAATTTACACCCAAACCTATTGAAACAGTTTCTTTATTGGTATAAAGAAACCCCAAACCTACGATATCCTTCATCGGATATCCAAAAATTTGATAAATAACGCCTTCATCATCTTTTAAATTAAACCTTGAATTTATGGCATCGGAAGGAAGTTTTATAACCTCTTTAACGCTCAATGCAACATCTTTCGGCTTAATATCTTTTCTCAAACCGATTTGTTTTGCAAGAAGTGAATTAACTCCATCTGCAAGAATTACAATATCGGCAAAATATTCTTCAAAATCAGTTTTTATACCGACAACTTTATTATTTTCTTTAATAAGTTCTCGAACACAAGTATTGGGAACAAAAATCGCACCTGCCCTTTTGGCTTCTTCCATCGCCCATCGGTCAAATTTTGCTCTTATAACGGTATAAGAATTATCCAAGGTCGTATATTTATGCGAAATATTTGTAGAAGAATTTTCCGATAAAATGAGATAATCATTTTCAATATTTTTTCTTTCTAAAGGAGCATTTTGCTCAAAATC
>CAYYAL010000035.1:3552-12398 GCA_964469445.1 uncultured Muribaculaceae bacterium | reverse complement strand
CAATTCTATACACAAGAAGCTCACACTGAATATGCAAGATTGTGTAGTGACCTCACTACAAAATTTACTACTTATAAAAATTTAGCTACTAAATATGAAGCAGCACAGCTTATTTGGTCTGCACTTTCTACAGGTGATACTCCTTTAGCAAGAGACTTATTTGATTATAATCAAGCTTATAATCAATATTTATTAGATTATGATGCTTATTGCGAAGATAAATATTCACTTATTGCTTATCCTGAAAAAGCTAAATATTATGAAAATTTATTCAATGCAATTTGCGAAAGCGGTGCTGTAGTTTATGATAATGCAACTTTGAATGATAATAACTGGTTCCAAAATTCTTTAAAAACAGGTAAAGTCGGATTGAAAAGAGTTTCTGAAGACCAACAATGGGAAACAACTCTTTGGAAAAATGAAGCTGTATTTACTGAAGAATACGACAGCGAAGACTTGGCTGCAATCAAAGTTAAATATGAAAATGATATTAAAAAATTAAATAATAAAGAAGACGCATTAGATAGAGAATTGACTAAAATTGAAACAGAACACTCTTCAATTTCAACTGAAATTGATAGCGTAAAAGCTGTAATTAAAAACAATTCAGAAAGAGCTTTCAAAGCTTTAGGCTAGAAAACACAAATCAGCGAGTTCAGAATGATGTATTATCTGTCTTCTGAGCTTCCTGCCTTCTGCAAAATGAGATTCTGAACATCGACGTTTTTCGTAAAGACTCATTATTTGTTGCTTCAGAATGACATACTACCTGCCCTCTTGCCCTCCGAGCTTCTTGTCTTCTTTATCAAGGTCCTGAAACAAGTTCAGGACGACGTTATTGAGGAGGACGACGTTATTGAGCAGGACATTGATGAACATTAATTTTTTGCCAAAATAAGGTTTAATACATTTTTTGCTTTATTGAATTGTTCATCATTTTTTTTAGGAAGATTTTCTTGTTTCAAAATGACTTCATAATCAGGAGCGATGCCTTTTTTATTAATGTCAGTTCCACTTGGAGTAAGGTATTTTGCAATAGTTAAATTTAAACCTGTTTCATTGGGAAGCGGAACAATTTTTTGTACCATTCCTTTGCCGAAAGTTTTTGTACCTATTAAAACAGCTTTATTGTAATCTTTTAAAGCACCTGCTAAAATTTCACTTGCACTTGCAGAAGCTCCATCAACTAATAAAACAGTTGGTTTTTCAATTAAAAAACTCTTTTTTGAAGCATAAATAGAAGTTTTATCATTATTTCTACCTACTATACTTACAATCGGGCCTTTTTCGATAAACATATCAGCGATAAATGTCGCATTAGGTAAAAGTCCGCCGGTATTTCCTCTTAAATCAATTATAAGCCCTTTTGTCTGCTGAGTTTTTTCTAATGCTTCTACAAATTCTATCGGCGTCGAATTTCCTATAAAACTTAAAATTTGAATATATCCTATTTCTTTATCAATAGAAGCTTTTACTGTTTTTATTTTAATTTCTTTTCTTTTAAGTTTTTTTATTAATTTATTTTTATCTCTCAAAAGAGTAAGCTCAACAATACTGTTTTCAGGGCCTTTTACAAGATTTGCGACATCTGAAATTTGCATACCTTTAACTTCTTTGTCATCTATTTTTAAAATAATATCATTAGGCATGATTTTAGCAAAAGAGGCGGGCGTTCCTTCTATAACATTTACGATATAGATTTTACCAGCAATAGAAGAAATATTAACGCCAATTCCTGTTATTTTGGAATCAATTGCTGTATTTTGTTGGGCATATTCATCTTTAGACATATATTTTGAATAAGTATCGTCTAAGCTTGCAAGCATTGTATTTATTGCCACATAGGCATCTTCGTCGGTTTCTATTTTATTTGCATAATGTATTTTCCAATAATTCCAATTTTGATGGTTTAATTCCACATCATAAAAAGAATTTTTTATAATTTTCCATGTTTTATTAAATAATTTTTGAGAAGAAATTTTTTCGGTATCCAAAAGTTGTTCTGAAGAAATTCTCTCAGAGGTTTTTATTGTTGATATTAAAAAACGATTTAATATTAACAAGATAAAAATCAACAATATAAAAATTAAAAAATATCTTCTTTTCACAATATTATTAAATATCACTTATACATTTTTATCAACTATCTTTATATATAAAAAAGGTCAAATTAATCCAAAAAACTTTGAATGATAAAATAAAATAATTAAAAAACACAATAAATAAAACCATGCTACAATGTTTTTATGAGAAAAGTATTGTTATTGTTTTTTTTATTAATATTGGGGCAAAGTGTATTTGCACTTGATAGCGTTTCTTTGCAGGGGGTTGAAAATGAAAAAGTTCAACTTACAACTCCAAAAACTATGATAAAAGGTTCGCTTTTAATTTCCGAAAAACAAGTATTAGATGAATTGATAAATCTTCAAAAAGAAAAAGATTTACAAGATATTGAAATGCTTTGGAAAGGAACTGTTGAAAATAATAAAGTAATAGAATTCGCTTTAAAAAAACTTGCTACTCCTGAAAGTCAAAGGAGAATACATTCTTCTTTAATGTCAAAAACGCTTTCAGCGGTTATAAGTGGAAGTTCGCTTGCCCCTTCATTTATGGGTGCTGACCCTTTAATTCAAACTTCTGCATTTGCAGCAGGAAGATTGGCTCAGACTTTATTAAATAAGAAAAGTGTTCCGCAAGAAATTCCGCTCACTGATACGGAATTAATTGAACTGGCAACTTTAGTCGAAAATTTACAAGACAGACTTATTAATGCGTATTACAATTATAAAAATTGTCTTAATCAATTAAAAGAAAATCGTTCGAAACTTATTTTATATAATAAAAATTATGCAAAAGCTTTGGATAGAGGTGATATTTTAGATATTTCGATTTCTTCGGCATTGTATGACGGAATGTTATTACAAGAGTTTCAAAACAAGCAAATGGCTAAAAAATATCATTTGGAATTGCAACGTTTAGCCGGAAGAAAAGTTGTTTCAAAATTAAGTTTATATCAATATGATATGAGTTCCGTATTATTAAAAGAGGGTTTAAAATAATGAAAAAATATATCAAAATTTTAATATTCTCTTTTGCATTTTATTTAATGCAAAATGCTGTATTTGCAATTACTTTAGACGATATAACAGAGCCAAGGCAACCTTTTTATCGATTAGGAATTAATGATGATTTGGAAAAACCTTATGAAGTAACAAATTCGCCCAAGACAAAGACGGTTAAATCAACAGAACCGATAATTGATATAGAAAAAATTACGTATGCGGATTTGAGTATAAAAAAGATTTCAAACGAGATTGCACAGGAACTGGACCTTGAATATAATGACATGCTTGCCGATTTATCTTTATTATGGCAAGGTGCAGCTTCTAAAAGTGATACAGTAAAATTTATTGTTTATAAACTTTCAAATCCTGATGACGGAAAACCTAATGAAAAATCGGTCAAAAAGGTTTTGCAAACTATTGCGAGTATGTCAACACTTGTCGGGGCAGGGGTTGGAAACCCATTACTTGCAGGCGGAGCTTTTATCGGTGGAAATATTTTGGGTATTATGTCGCAAGACGATAAGACTTTAAATTATAAATACACAAAAATCACTGATGCCGATATGATTATTTTGGTTAGAAAAATTGAAGATTTGCAACAAGATGTTGTTAATGCTTATTATGATTATATGACAACGAGAAAATTGTTTGATATGACGCTTAAAATGAATAAGCAACGACAAGAAAATTATAAATTGGCACAAAATTCTTCACGTGAAATAATATTAATTACGGATACTTTTTATAGAGAATCTTTAGATTTGCAAATGAAATCACGTTCCGACTTTTATTCAAAGAGAGCTTCTTTGGAACAATTGGTCGGAAATGATATATTTAAACAATTTGAATCAGGAGTTAACGCAAGGGAGAAAACTGTAAATGACGATTAAAGAATGGAATGATTATTTTTTAGATTTGGCAAAGACGTGTTCATCACGTTCAAACTGTATAAGGGCACAAGTCGGAGCTGTTATCGTTGGTTCTGACAAAAAAATTAAGGCAACCGGATATAACGGAACACCTTCAAAGGTTGAATCTTGTTATGAAAGAGGCGAGTGTTATCGGATAAAAAATAATATTGAATCAGGTACTCGATATGAAACTTGCCGTTCAATTCATGCAGAGCAAAATGCAATAATCCAAGCCGGACAAGACCGTTGTATGGGTGCTTCTATGTATATTTGGGGACATGATTTTATTTGTATTTTATGTAAAAGATTTATCGTTCAAGCAGGTATTGAAAAAGTTTATCTTAAAAAGGACGAAAATTCTCCTATAATCTGTGTTACAGCTGAAGAAATACGCAAAGAACTTTGATTTTAAAAGTTTAAATACATTAAATAAACCATTCAAAATCTTATTAAAATGAGTTATAATATAATAAGGAGTTTTTGTGGTAATAAAATAAAGGATTAAATAATGGGTTTTGAAATTAATCGTCCGACAAGCAAACCAATTATTAAGGAAACACAGAATGCACAAGACGGTGGTGCCGGTAATTTAGGCTATTTTGAAGGTGAAGGGGGAGAAAAAAGAGGTTCCAAAGAAGATGAGCAGCTTTTTTTGAAAGAAAATGATGAGTTTGATACCTTTAAAAAAGAAGGCGATATTGAAGAAGTTGAAGAAGACATTTCTCTTTCAAAGATGGTTGCCGTTGCTATTTTTAATGTAAAAGAGTTTTTTAGAAATTTATTTAAGGGCAAAGATTAATCTTCGTAAATTACATCTCTGAAAACATCTTCAAAACTTTTCCAGTCAAAATGTTTTGTATTTGAAAACAGAAGCAAACGTCTTTTGTCTGAATTTTTTAATGTTTGAAAAATAAAGTCATAATCTTCGTTTGCGAGCATGCTTAGAAAAGGTATTTGAGCGTCTTGTGCGAGTTTTTCTACTTTTTCGTCATAGCAAATTGCAAGTGTTTTTATGCCGTATTTAAGGGCAATTAAATTTGCATGAAATCTCATCGCAATCATATAATCGAGTTTTGAAATTCTATCTATTATTTCTTTTTGGGTTTTTCCGTAAATAACTTCTGTATTAATAGAAGAATTTTTTGTTTTTAACATCAATTCAAATTTTCTGCAAACATCTAAATCCAAACTGTCTTGAAAAGAGAAAATTTCGATTTTTTTATCAGAAAAATCATTAATAATTTGTTCTGCGAGTTTGTTTAATAAATTATCAGTAAGTGTTTTGAAGCTTCTGAGTTGAACTCCGACCTTATTTTCAGAACTTGTTCCGATTAAGCTTAAATCAAATAAGGGGTCGCAAACAAGTTCGCATTTAATACCCCAACCTCTTAATAAAAATAAACTTTTTTCATCTCGAACTGTTACCAAATCGCATCTTTTTAAGGTTCTTTTAAGTAAAAATCTTCCGAATTTATTATGAACAGGGCCAATTCCTTGTGCGAAAATTATGACTTTTTTCTTTAAACTCAAAGCTGTTCTTATAACGTATAAATAATACATAAGGCTTTTAAAGCTCGTTACATCTTGCAAGAGGTTACCGCCACCTGATATCAATAAATCACAATTTTTTATTTCATTTTTTATTTGAAGAAAATTAAATGAATTTGCACAATTTACTTTATAATTTTTTTCAGTTTTAAGTGGATTTGAAGAAAAAACTTTTATATTAAATTGAAATTGTTTTAATTTTTTAATTAAAACGTCTAAAATAGCTTCATCACCAAAATTACCGAACCCGTAATAACCGGATATCAAAACTTTTTTACTCATTTTTAATTCCTTTAAAATGAGTGTATACGGCTTCTTTAGAAGGAATTGACTTAATAGCTCCGATGCCTTCGGATTGTAAACCTGAAACAACTGACGCCAATTTTGTAGCTTCAAAAGGACTGTATCCTTCAATTATTCCGTTTAAGAAACCTCCGTTAAAAGCATCGCCGGCACTTGTTGTATCAACCCTGTTTTCACAGAAATATTTGCAAAAAACAATATCTCCGTTATGTCCTGTGTAAAATCCACCGTTTTCACTTGATTTTATGACAACTGTTTGAACGCCCATGTCCCAAAAACTTTTAATAGCTCTTTCAATTGATGTAACATCAAAAAGTCCTCGGGCATCTGTTTTGGAGCTTAAAAATAAGATATCGATATTAGAAATAACATCATCAAAATATTCTTTAGCTTCTTCTTTCGTTGATATTAATTCAGTAAAATTCGGGTCATAAGCTGTTGTTAGACCATTTTGTTTTGCAATGAAAAAAGCTTTTTTAACAGCTTCTTTTGCAGATAGAGAGAGTGATTGGGCAATTCCTGTTGTATAAAATATTTTTGCGTTTTTAATATAATTTTCGTTTATATCGTCAATAGACAATTTGCAAGCGGCAGTTTTTTTTCTGTAATATGCAAATTCTTTTTTACCTTCCGGTGTTCGTGCAATGATATAAAGCCCGTTATTTTCGTTTGAAAGTTTAACTTGAGAAATATCCAAACCTTCTGCATGCCAGCTGTCGAGCAAAAATTCTTTAAAATAATCATTACCAACTCTTGTTATGTAACCGACTTTTGAACCTAATCTTAAGGCCGCTATTGCCGTTGTAAGTGTGTCCCCGCCGTAATATTTATCCAAACAATCACAAAAAGTTAAGCTTTTATCAGTTGATAATTCAATTAAACTTTCTCCGATTGTTATTAAATCCAATTCAGTATTCATAAAAAACCTTATAATTCTTTTACTTTTGTAAGTATTTCTTTAGTTCTTTTAGTAATTTCGGAATAAGAAGATACGTTATACAAATCTCTGCCAACGCCGACTGCAACGGCACCTGCTTTAAGGTAATCGCAAACCTCATCAAGGCAAATATTCCCTGAAGGCATAACGTTCAAAAACGGCATCGGTCTTAATAAATCTTCTATATATAAAGCCCCACCGAAATCTTTTGCAGGGAATATTTTTATTAAAGGTATTCTGGATTGCCATGCTGTATAAGTTTCATTTGGGGTAGAAGTTGAAGCTATAAAAGGAACTTTTTTGTCTTTTGTTATTTTTAACATGTTAGATGAAAAAATAGGTGAAGATATTATTTTTGCACCTGCTTTGACTGCACAATCTGCTTGCATTGCTGTGATAACCCCACCTGCCGATATAATTACATCTTTTGATAAATCTTTTATTGCTTTATAAATTGATGGGTCTTCGACATTTATTTCAACGAGTTTAATCCCGCCTTCTATCATTGCTTTTGCCGTATCAATTGTGCTTTGGTAATCTTTGCAACGAATTATCGGATAAATTTTTTCTTCAGCTATTATTTTTATATGATTTTTCATCATTAACCTTTTTTTACATTTTGTCTTTTTTTACGAATTTATTATATCATAAAGAAATGAAAGTTTTAAAAAATCTACTGATATTTATAAGTATTCTTATATTTTTGTTTATTGCTTACAATCTTTGCGGAATGTTCTTTGAGACAAAAGCTTACAATTATTTGCAAAAGTATTTTTCCGCAAGTACTTCCGGTACAAAAAATATTGCGATTATCATAATTGATGACAAATCTCTTGAAAAAATCAGATGGCCTTGGAAAAGGACCGAATACGGCAAAATTTTTGAATATTTTAAAACTTATGGGAATGAAAAAGTTATAATATTTGATTCTCTTGTTATGGGAAGAGATAAGGATAATTTAGCTTCTGATATGCAATTTTTTAATCAAGTTAAGGCCATTGACAATCTCATCGTAGGCTTTTCACCTAATTTCAAGGATTATGCGAACAAAATTGAAGGTGAAAATTTTGATAAAGAGTTTAAAAACAAGTTTTATGTAAATATTGAAGACAGAAGAACTCAAAGGTCAAAATCTATGTTTAAAAGTCTTTCTCAATATCCGAGAGAATATTTTGAAGCGATAAAAATGAATGGTTCTGTATTTATTACAAAAGATTTTGACGGATATTTAAGAACAATGCCTCAGATAATTTCTTATAAGGATACTCTCTATCCGTCTTTAGGTTTGAGGGCTTATGCTTATTTGAATAATGTCGACAAATTTATTTTGACAGATAAATATATAACGGCGAATAATACTGATTTAAAAATTCCTATAACAAAAAATAATGGGATTGGAATTTTTAATAATATAAAATACTATAAGTTGTTACCTCAATCGGATTGTTCTCATAAAGCTTATTCTGCAATCGACATTATAACCTCATTGGAATTATTAAAACGAGGTGAAAAACCTATTATATCGCCGAGTGAGTTTGACGGGAAAGTTGTTATCTTAGGTGCAAATGCGAAGACGCTTACTTTTGCACTGGAAGATGCACTTCCTACTCCAATTCATTTAAAACACCCCGGAGTTGATATTCAGGCTACAAATTTAGATAATATTTTGAATAACACTTATTTTACAGTTTCTTCCTATTGGGTTGATTTTGTAACCGTACTAATTCTGATGCTTGCAAGTTTTCTTGTAATAAAATATTCAACTTTGTTGATTTCAATAAGTTTTAATGGAATTTTAATGATTTTATCAATAATATTTTCAATTCTGTGTTACAAATTTAATCATGCCGTAAATCTGGTTACTCCTTTGTTATTTCAAATAATAACGATGGCTGTCGGGTATTCATACAGATTTATAATTGAGGGAAAGAATAAAGAAAAAATTCAAAAAGCCATGGGAAAATATATATCGGAAGACGTTATGCAAGATGTTGTAAAAAACATTGACGATATAAAATTAGGCGGCAAAAAAGCTACGATAACCGTTCTTTTCGCTGATATAAGAGGATTTACCTCAATGAG
>CAYYAL010000035.1:1309-3452 GCA_964469445.1 uncultured Muribaculaceae bacterium | reverse complement strand
GGCGAAGCTTTTGTCGGAAATATCGGTTCTGAAAAAAGACTTGAATATACTGCAATCGGCGATACTGTAAATCTTGCAAGCAGAATTGAAAGTTATAACAAAGTTTATAAAACATTCTTTTTAATAAGTTCTTCGACTTATGCAAATGCCAGAGAAATCGTTGATGCCATTAAAATTTCCGATGTATCTATCAGAGGGAAAGCTAAAAAACTCGATTTATACGAAATTCTAAGAGTTATTGATTGAAAATGTTTGAAAATCTTGAACAAATTAAGCAAGCGATTGATATAGAAATTAAATATCAATATATAAATATCAGGGGAAAAGAGAAAACTTTTTCTAAATTTATTTGTGACGAAATTTGGAAAGAATATAAAAAATCAAAAAAAAATCCAAAATGGGCGGTTTTGTTGGAGTTTTTTGAACGATATTCGACATCAGGCGTTTTTGAAAGAAGAAAAGCAATTAATATTTTTATAAATGCAATAAAAGCCGAAAAACAAGAAAAATTAATGACTAATGATAAAAAATTGTCGATTGAAACGCCGATAACTTATATAAAAGGAGTAGGGGCAAAATTAGCTTATAGATTTAATAAACTCGGAATTTTCACGGTTTCTGATTTATTGTTTTATTTTCCGAAAAGACACATAGATTATTCACAAAAAGCTCTTATTAAAAATCTTCAAGTCGGCTCAAATTCAACTATTTTCGGGATAATTAAACACGTTCAAGCTTTTAATTCTCCAAAATCAAAACTCGGAATTATGAAAGTAAGAGTTAATGATGAAAGTGGATTTATCGACCTACATTTTTTCTTCGCAAAATCAAATCGAGTTATGCTTGAACGTATGAAAGCTCAATTCCCGATAGGTGCAGGGATTATGGTTTCTGGTGAAGCGAAGATAAATAGTTATGACGGAAGAATTACTCTCGACAAGCCTCAATATTCACTCGGTGATTTTGAAACAGGTGAAAACCTTAATTTGGGAAGAATTGTTCCGATTTATCCTTTAAGTGAAAATCTTAATGCTAAAATTTTGAGAAAAACTATTTTTAATTGTATAAATATTTATAAATCGCTTATTCAAAATACTTTGCCCGATTTTATAATAAAAGAATTCGACCTGTTAAATAAATCTGAGGCGATTGAACAAATTCATTTTCCGGAGACGGCGAAAATGTTAGAAAAAGCAAGGTTTTCTCTCGTTTTTGAAGAATTTTTTATTATGCAATTGAAACTTGCTCTTATAAGAGAAGAAAATCGAAAAAATAATACCTCAATTCCACTGAAAATAAAGGAAAAAGGACTTGTAAATACTTTTATAAAAAATCTTCCGTTTGAATTAACTAAGGCACAAGAGAATGCTGTCGAAGACATTTTGAAAGATTTGAATTCAAAAGAACCTATGCAAAGATTGTTGCAAGGCGATGTGGGTAGCGGAAAAACAGTTGTTGCAACAATAATGTTATTGGCGGCTATTGAAAATGGTTATCAAGGGGCGTTTATGGCTCCGACAGAAATTCTTGCCACACAACATTTTAACGAACTTTCTCAAAGGTTTAAAGATGCCGATTTATCCGTAAATTTAGCTCTTTTCTTGGGCAGCAATACAAAAAAACAACGTGATAAAATAGAAGCAGAGCTTAAATCGGGAAAAATTAATATAGCAATCGGAACGCATGCTCTTATTCAGGAAAATGTGAATTTTGCAAATTTGGGGGCGATTGTTGTTGACGAGCAACATAGATTTGGCGTTCAACAAAGAACTAAGTTGAAATATAAATCACAACTTCCGCCGCAAACTTTGACAATGACCGCAACACCAATTCCGAGAACTCTTGCTTTAACGCTTCATGGCGATTTGGATTTGACTATTATTGACGAACTTCCGAAAGGACGAATTCCGATAAAAACTTCCCTCACCTCAAGTCACAAGGAGATTTACAAGCTTATTGAAAATGAAATAAAATCAGGTAGACAAGCTTATATCGTTTATCCGTTGATTGAAGAAAGTGAAGCTTTATCTGCAAAAGCAGCTACTATTGAGGCGGAAAAACTTCAAAAAGAAGTTTTTCCGCAATATAAAATCGGACTTCTTCACGGAAAATTGAAATCAAAAGAAAAAGATGAAGTTATGAA
>CAYYAL010000035.1:0-1209 GCA_964469445.1 uncultured Muribaculaceae bacterium | reverse complement strand
TATTTATGAAAAAGTTTTTAAGTATTTTGGCATTTGTTGCTGTATTTGGATTTGTAACACTTCCTGCAAATGCAAATTTAGGTGTAATTTATGAAAATTCAATTACACCGGGAAACGGTTATATTAATGCAGGAACAGCAAGATATGGCGAAGTGACTTGTACAAGTTATTTCAGTCTTGTAGGATTGGGAGATTGCTCTGTTAAAGCTGCGATGAGAGCAGGTAAAATATCATCTCTATCTTATTATGATGTCGTTACTAAAAATATTTTAGGATATAGAAAAATTACTGTTAGAGCTTACGGTAATTAATTTTTAAATTAAATTAATTTAAAGAGGCGGGATTTGAATTTTTCAAATCCCGCCTCTTATTTTTGTTAGATTAACCAATAATTTCTATTTCTTCATTAGAAGCTTTTTCTTCTGAACAGTTTTCTGTTTTTTCTGATTTAGCTTTCTTTTTAGAAACCTTAGATTTTTCAAAAACAATCTTACCGTCTTCCAGTTTAAGAATAATTGTATCACCTGATTGATATTTATTGGTAAGAATTTCTTCGGCAAGAGTATCTTCAATACGTCTTTGGATAAGTCTTCTCAAAGGTCTTGCTCCATAAGCTTCGGAATAACCGTCTTTAGCTAAGAAATCTTTAACTTCATCAGTTACTTCAATAGACAATTCTCTTTCTTCAAGACGTTTAAACAAATCTTTTAACATCAAATCTACAATTTGACGAATTTCTTCTTGCGAAAGGTGAGAAAATACGATTATATCGTCAATACGGTTTAAGAATTCAGGTCTGAAAGCTTTTTTCATTTCTTCATTAACGGTATCTTTAAGTTTATCATATTTATCTTTTTGCGCATTATCAGCAGAGGTAAACCCAAGAGTACCTTGATTTGCAATCATACTTGCACCGACGTTAGATGTCATGATTAAAATAGTATTTTTAAAGTTTATATATCGACCTTTAGCATCAGTTAAACGGCCGTCATCAAGGATTTGCAACATAATATTGAAAACGTCTGAATGTGCCTTTTCAATTTCGTCAAAAAGAATTACCGAATAAGGTTTTTTACGAATAATCTCTGTCAATTGTCCGCCTTCATCGTAACCGACATATCCCGGAGGTGAACCGATTAATTTAGAAGTTGAATGTTTTTCCATAAATTCAGACATATCAACTCTAATCATGTTATCTTCTGAACCAAA
>CAYYAL010000034.1:3205-13322 GCA_964469445.1 uncultured Muribaculaceae bacterium | reverse complement strand
ATTCTTAAATTAAAATCATCAATATTTATATAAGTTTTAATATTCGGGTTAAAAGTACAGCCGCAGCCGATTTTAGATAATAATAAACTGTATTTTAATTCCGTATTAATATTTTGAAAATCAATACAGCCTATTTTTTCAATAATATCTTGGCGAATTATAAAAATATCGGAATCCACGATTGAGGAAAGCCCACATAAAGCACGTGATTTCTGTAAAAAATTTGTATAATATTTGTGAAACACATTTTTAATTTTTTTTCTTAAATTAAGTTTTTCTGCAATTAAAATCGTAGAACCGCTTATGACAGGGTTATTGATAACGGCATTGTTGACTGATATTAAGAAATTTTTGTCAATATATCTGTTTGCATCAAGAAAAACATAGGCATTATAATTTTGTTTTGTTGATAATTTTTCCAATAAAATCGATATAGCTTGGTCTTTACCTACTGTTTCTTGGTCTTTTATATTAAATATATTTATAAATTTATCATTTTCAAAGATTTTTTCGGAATTATCATTACAATTATCTAAAATTAAAAATACATCGAATTTTTCTTTAGGATATTCTTGATTTTTAATTTCTTTTACAAGATTTTCTAATGAAGCTAAATTATTATGTGAGTAAATAATCACACACAATTCATTTTGATAAGTGAATTCATTATATTTTTTTTCAATCCTGAATTTTCTATCATTCAAGTTTTTAATGGCAAGAACAAAAAAGTAGACCGTGTAGATTGCAATATAAAAGAATAGAATATTTAATATTATTTGCATATAAAGAATAACCTCTTACGATAAGATTTTATTAAAAAAAGGTTTAAAAATCTACAATTTATTTGAAAATTTTAATATAACTTATCTTTTTAAGTTATTATTAACAGAAATTATTTTTCAATTGCTTTAGAGTATAAAATCATAGTAGGGTCGAAAATATCTATAGGCATTGGGTTTGAAAAATTTATATCTTGAGGTTCGAAACGTTTTATAACGTAATTATTGTTGTAGTCGCAAACTTTATAAATATTTTTATCTTCAGAATTTGCGTTATAGAATTTTGTATCACAAGACAAACCTGTACCGAGCCAATTTAATTTTATTTCATTCAAAACGCTGTGAGAGTTTGAAACGCCTTCTGATTTATCGGATTTAATTCCACTTGCATTAAATAGAGATATTGACATAGCCCCATTTGAAGATTGTCTTAAAAGAGCTGTAATCGGTGCATTAGATTTATTTGTAGGATATTGTTTTTCTAACAGATAAGGAGTTCCGTCGTTAAGTGGTTGAAGTTCCTCTCTATTTCTTAAAGACATAATGCCATTAATTTTTTCATAGAAAGTTTTAAGTGATTTTTTATTTGGGTCATTTAATTCATTCCATTTTAGAGGATTTCTGTTTTGTAGATATATATTTTTGCATTTTTCTTCATAACCACTCATAGATAAGTCATCACCTGCGTATAATGTAGGATTTCCGGGAAGTGCAACTAAAAATGACATAATTCCCGCAAGTTTTTCTTGTGCAGGGGTAATTATTTTATTAAAAGCATTATTTAAAATTATATTTTTATCTTCATTTTTAAGCTTTAATCCGTGAGCAAATTCTGCTTGTTTCATGACGCATTCTAATGCTTTATCAAATGGTTTTGAGGCAAATCCTTCAGGGTTTATTTTTAAATTTAAGTAATTTCCTTCTGCTAAATCGCTTATCGCCATTGATATCGGGTTAAATGTATAATCGTCTGAAATTACGGTTCTGAAACTGTTTTTAAGAGTTTCTCCCATTGCAATAGCTTTGCTGTTCACCTTATCAAAATTTATTTGATATTCAGGTTTGTTTAAAACATATTCAGCTGTTTTTCTGGCATGTGTGTTTGAATTGTCTGTCATATCAGCCAAAAATGTATTTGCATCAAGTGCAAGACAGTGTAATAGTCGAGGTTTGTCATGATTGCTTGCAAATGTGTATGAGTAAACAAGTGATTGCAATTGGTCTGATTTCAAGAAATTATCTATTTTATTGTGAAGAATTTCATTTCTGTTATCAGCAATGGCTCCTGTTTCAAAATTTTGTCCGAAAATTTCTGTCATTGTCGAGAAGAAGTGTGAATAATTTGCAATTGTTGTCATTCCTGTTTCATGTAGAAACTTTTTTTCGGCATCTGTCGGGCTGTTAAATCTTCCGGAATTATCCCAAATATTTTCTGTATCAGTAATTTCAGCTGTAAAGTAAGCATTCTTATTTTCTTTTTGAACTGAAGTCGTGAAATTTTTCCAAAAGTCAATTATATTTTCCCATTGAGATGAAAAATCTGATGTTTGATTTCTTATGCTTTCAATATCTGCAATATCTTTAGTGGCATCAATACGCCAATCTAATCCGGAACCTGAAATATCTACAAGCATTTCGGCAACTTTTAATTTATCTCCGTTTAAATCTGAGATTCTGTTAAATAAATTTTCGCTTAAGAAATTTATGTCATCTTCTTTTATCTTTTTAGAATAATTTTCGAGTTTATCTGTTATAAATTGAGCTTCATCTTTTGGGCTTTGAGGTTTGAAATTAAATGATTTAAAATTTATATCTTTCATTTTTTCATAAGGGAATTTAAGTATATTATTTTTGTTAAAAGTCATTTCCATATCTTTATAAAGGGCTTTTGTAATATAATATTTTGTAATGTCTTCTGTTAGAAGTGAAACCGTATATTTCCCAAAATCAGTCAGTTCATTATTTTTATCAATAATTTTATTATTACTAGGTAGTTTTTCATTTATTTTTTCAAAAATATTAAGAGCGAACGGCATTATATCCATTGTATAAATTTCGTCCATTTTTTCATAAGTTTCTTTATATTTTTTATTTAGATGTGGATTTTCTTCATTAAAAAGCTCGTATCTTGATTTTCCAAGATATTCTTCAGAAGTTGCTCTTTTGCTAATGTAAGAGCTTGCCATTGTCGCAGTTATATCATCTCCGAACTCAATACTATCAAGAGGCAAATTCATTATATTTTTGAGTATAAGTTTTTCAGGATTTGAACTTTCTTCATTTATTTTTAGTTCATATCTTGAATTAAGTGCATTTTTAATTTTATTTATTGATAAATTTTCTGTTATATTTTTTGGTAATTCTTCTTTTTTAACCGCATCTAAAATCTCATAATAGAAGTTTTCTGCAGATTTTGAGTTTCTCCTTAGAGCATTTGCAGCTGTTTCCAAGTGTATTTTTGAAGTTTTTTCACTCCAATATTTACCGGCTGAAATCGCATAATCTTGAGCTTCAAAATTCTTTTCTTGCATTATTTTTAATGTGTTTAATTTTTCTTTTTGCGAAAGATTTTTAATATTTTTTAAATCGTTATTAGAGAATGTATAAGCAAGTTTTGCAATATCGGTATTTGCATCCCAAGTTTCAAATCCGCTTTCAAATTTATTTTCAAGTGAAAAGTTTTTGTTTTTTGTTAAAATTCTTATTCCGTCGGAAGAATTCATGTCAATTAAGGCTTGATTTGTTTCATTATAATCATTTAAGAGTTCTGCATTTTGGTCATAAATTTCAGGGTCAAATTCAAATTTATAAGGGACAATCGTATCATTATGTGTATTTATTTCAAGTTCATTTGTGGCTTTATCATATTCTTTTATAATTAATTGGGGATTATTTTTTTGTTCTTCACTGACCAATCTTTTATCAAAAATTTGTACGTATGTCGGTTCTGTCGGTTCATAATAAGTGTTTAAAAATTTCCTTATAATTCCGTCATCATCTTGTTTGTAAGTGAAAGGTGCATTTATGAGTTTATGAGATAAATTTTTATCATTTGATGGTATAATCCCTAATGATATTGGGTTTTGATTTATATCGGTTATTTTAAACCAGTTATAAAATGGGGATTTCTCGCCCCATTTGAGGACATTTTTAAAATGAATACCTTCAAGCCCTTCATTGACAAAAGCTCCGTCCGCAACAAAATTTATACCTGCTTTAAATAGTTTTTCCTGCATTGAACGATAATTATCTTGATTGCCGATATTAGAAGACATTTGCATTGCATTTTTTATCCAATAGCTGTGAGAACTTACGTCATCATCAGTAAAAATAGGCGTTGAAATTATTCTGGAATATCCTTTTGTTTTCAATTCAGGTATTTTTTCTTCTATTCCCGCAAGTGTTCCGCCCATTTTGTTTGAAAAAGTTCTTAATGTTTCAGCTGTTTTTTCGTATTTATCTTTTGAATAAATAGGTTTACCTTCTTTATCATAAATCCAACCCACATTATAACTGTCAGGCATTAAAAGAAGCATTGAGCCACCTTTATTTATTTTTGCTCCTTTTTGCGTTACCAGATTAAATTCGCCGTTTGCTCCGTAAACTTTATCTCCTTTATCCGTCATTGGAAATTGGTTGCTTCCGTCTTTTTGTTCAATATAAAATCGGTATGCAAATGGTTCATCTGATGAAATTCCGTAAGCTTGTGCTAAATTTACTTTATTTATTCCATTTTCCATTTTATATCTTGAATTTTGAGCAAAGTTGTATGGGATTATATTGTTTGCGTAATAATAGTCTTCTTTATTCTTATTAACGCTTGCTATTTCTAAATAGCAGTCATATTTGTTTTTATCAAACGGGAAATTGAATTGATATTCATCACTTCCAAAGTTTGATTTTTTTACCTCGTAACCTTTGAAGCTTGGGGGTGTTATATAATTAGATTTTGCAAAATTTATTTTCATCGGAACTCCGCTTGTTCAAAAGCTCCTAAATTAAAAATGTTGCTGATTTCAGACTGATTTTTAGTAATTTTTTACAAAAAGTAATAATACAGTTAAGCTTTATTTAAAAGGCGTTTGTGTTCGTTTATCAGAAATGTCTTATAAGGATATATTTTTATAAAATCCCAAGGTAAATCTGAGTTTAAATCAAGTTCATTTTCAAAGAAGGAAGTTTGTTTTTTTAATTTTTTATATTCAGTTTTAAATGCACCTATATTTCCACCAGATTTATAAACATTTAACAAAAAATCTCCAAGAGATTTGTCGCCTCTTGATAATACGGATTGGTAAAAATCCCATTTAGCACTGGTAAAACTTGCTTTCATTCCTAATTTATGGAATTCTTTTTTTAGATAATTTTGTTTTTTTTCTAATGATTTTATATCTTCTCTTTTGCACCATTGGAAAGGAGTATGAGCTTTTGGGACAAATGTTGATATGCTGAAACTTAACCCAAAACCTTTAAAATCTTTTTTGATTTTTTTAGCAAGTTCAATCATTTCCTTTAAATCATCTTGAGTTTCTGTCGGAAGTCCTACCATCGCATATATTTTAAACCCTTTAAGCCCGTTTTTATAAGCAATTTTAATTGCATTAAAAATTTGTTCGTTAGAAAGATTTTTGTTTATAACCTTACGTAATCTTTCACTACCTGCTTCAATGGCAATTGTTGTGTGTTTTTGTCCGCATGCTACAAGTGTTTTTATAAGTTCTGGTTCAATAGAATCCACTCTTAGCGAAGAAATTGTTAATTCCAAATCAGGATTTTCTTGTTTTTTTAGATTTATATGTTCACATATTTCTTTAAAATTTGGGTGGGCTGCAATTAAGGCTCCTAATAATGCGATTTTGTTTGTATGTGTCAATCCGAAATTTATTTCTTTAATGACATTTTTATATTCAACAAATCTTACAGGTAAATTTAGATAAGATGCCATACAAAAACCGCATTTTTGCCCGCAACCCCTTGCAATTTCTATAATAAATGTATTTTTAAAGAAGCTTTCTTCTGTTAAAATCGGCGTTGAAATACAACTTGAAAGTTCACAACTGACTTTTTTAACTTCGTTTTGATTTAAAGAAGGCACGTAAATCCCTTCAATTTTGGAAAGTATTTCTAACGTTTCAGATTTTGTTTTGTCTTTATTTTCTTTGCAAATTTGGACTATTTCTTTATTTAATGATTCTCCGTCGCCGATAATTAAAAAATCGAAAAAGTCTGAGTAAGGAAGTGGGTTTGCAGTTATAACAGGGCCTCCTGCAAAAATAAGAGGGGCGGTTTCTTCCCGCTCTTCTCTTTTTATAGGGAATTTATATTTTTCTAAAATTTTAAATACATTTAAAAAATCTAAATCAAAAGATATTGAAAATCCGATTAAATCGATTAAATTAGGTGGAATTGATGTATTTTTTGTATCAGTACAAATTCTTTCTGCATTAATTTCTTCCATTTCATCAATAGATTTAAATGTTGTTAAATAGCCTAATGACGACATTGAAAATGAATAAATACTGGGGAAAGCTAACCATATATTTAATTTAGCGTTTATATCTTTATTATTTTGGTATAAATATTTTTCGTTCATTTTATTTATTTTTATTTATCGTTTTGATGTATAATTCGTCGAATAAAACTCCCAACATGGCAACAATAGCAGGAGCGAGAATTACGCCCCAAACTCCTAAAAATTGTGCACCTATAAGGAGTGCAAATATTATAACTAATGGGTGTAAATCCAAAAATTTTCCGAATACAATCGGTCTTACAATATTGTTTGATATCCATTGTGCAGCAAGAAATGCAACAAGTACAAATATCATTAAAATAGGATTAATATGATAAGCTACGACGAGGCAAGCAATTAAAGCTATTGTCGGGCCGATTATCGGAATTATATCCAAAACGCCGGTCATTAAACCTAATAAAACTGCATAATCTATTCTCAATATTATTAAAAATATTGTTGTGATTACTCCTACGGCTAACATTGTAAGAATTTGTGCTATTACAAATCCTCCGACTTTTTGTGAAATATTTTTTAAGATTTCATCAGCTCTGTGTTTCATTTTGTCCGGAAATAATTTTTCATAATAATTTTTAAGTGCTTCTTTATCAACAACTATGTAAAAAACAATCATACATATTGCTAAGAAAAATATAATACCTTGAGCTATTCCTTTTGTTATATCTATTGAATGGTTTAAGATGCTTGTTGTAAAGGTTTCTGCGGAATTAATTATTTGATCTATTTTTATAAATTCTAAAAGGCGATATCCGAATATTTGTTTATTAAGTACATAATTTTGTATAATAGAAAGTTTGTCAGGTAATAATATAATAACTGCTTGGATTTGTTTTACTGCAACTATTATCAATGGTATGAAAAATAATAGAATTATCAATAACATCGCAGATAAGGCTATTGTCGTAGCTAATTGCCTAGACATTTTTGTTGATAATTTATTTACAATTGGGTTTAATGCACAAGCGATTATGTATCCTGCAAAAAACAGAAGTGCGATTACTTTTATTTTAAAAATAAACAGTATTACTAAAATTGTTAATAAAACAAATACGATATTTTTTGTTGAAAAACCTTCTTTTAATAACATTTATACTCCTTTATCAAATTTTTGATTTAAATATTTTTGAATTTTTAATGCCTTATCGAGTTCGTCTTGAGTGATAACTTTCATATAAATCAGAACTTTCCCTAGTTGCATATCTTCAAATCTTTGGATATCAAGAGCCATTCCCAAATGTATAAGATTTAATTTTCCGGCTTGTAACAAAATTTCCCCAAGTTTTTGAGGTGTTTTTATATCAGACCAATCACTTAAATTATTTAAATCTTTCATAAGTGAAAGTTTATAATAAAAATTTGTTTTTAGCAAATTGAATTCTATTTTATAAACCAGTCAATAAGTGGTTTTGTTTCGCCGAAATCAAGTTCCAAAGCTTCGACAAGTTCTGTTTTCATAAGCTCTTTTAAAGAAATATTGTAAGCTACCGGTTCTTTTTTAAATCCACATGACTTGAATTTTTCAGTTAAGAGCATTTGAGATTTTTTATCATAAACTTCTGAATAATTTAGCCCCAAATCAACACAAGCAGGCACCTTTAGTTTTTTAGAATTATCAATAAAAAAAGCTAATCCGTGAGTTCTGCAAATAAGCCCTCGATAAGGATATGCACAACATTTTTTATCTATTAAGAACGGGCATTCGTATAAAAACTTTTCGCCGTCTTTAACTTTTGCTCTATCTTTAAGAAGTTTTGTTACTTTGTTTTGGACTTTTCCATAAGTTTCCATATCTGATTTTGTAATTACAGATTTTAATAAATACATGAATTCCAACTTTGTAAAAGGATATTCTCCTTTCTCACAACAATGAGAGCAACCTTCTTTGCAATATATATATTCTTCAGCTTCTTTAAAAAATTTAGCTAAATATTCATCAATTATTTCAAGATATTTTTCATAAGCCTTAAACATACAGAAAATTTTAACCCATCAAAATGATAAATCAAATTTAATTCATATTGTTATAATTTAGCCATTCTTTAAGTGTTCTTGTATCGCCGAAATCAAGCTCTAAAGATTTCGCCAATTTATTTTCCCGAAGTTCTTTTAACGAAATATTGTATATTACAGGAGTTTCTTTTAAATCATTTTCTTTAGCTTTTTCTGTCGAAAATATTCCTTTTTCAGTGTCATATATATTTGAATAATTCAGACCTAAATTGACGCAGTTGGGAACTTCGATTTTATCTGAATTTTCTTTGTAAAAAGCCAATCCGTGAGTTCTGCAAATCAGACCTCTGTATTTATAAACAGAACATTCATTATTAATTAAAAATGGGCATTTGTATAAGTTTTTTGAATTATTTTTTAATCCATTTATATTTTGTTTTACTTTCATTGCAACTTTAGGGTCTAAATTTATAAATCCTTTGATTAAATACATAAATTCTAAGTGTGAAAAAGGATAATCTCCCTCTTGGCAACAATGAGTACAACCTTTTTTACAACGAATAAAAGGGGAAGCTTCTTCAAAAAATTTAGCTAAATATTCATCAATTATTTCAAGATATTTTTCATAAACTTTAAGCATAAATATATTTTATATCGATTTTATTATTCGGCAATTTGTTACTAAAATTGTAATTATTTATTTAAGTAGTATCATGAATATCATGTTGTTAATTGAGGATTGAAAGGAAGTTAAAATGGAAAAAAATAATGAAACTCTTCACGTATTAAGACACTCTACATCGCATATTATGGCACAAGCTGTACAAAAGCTTTTTCCGGCTGCAAGATTGGCGATAGGACCTTCTACAGATACGGGGTTTTATTATGATTTTGATTTAACGGACGGACATGCTTTTACCGAAGATGATTTATCTAAAATTGAAGACGAAATGAAAAATATTCTTAAGGAAAATCTTGTTTTTGAAAAATATTTTGTAGAAGATGTTGATGCTAAAATCGCTGAATTTAAAGCTCAAGGGGAAATCTATAAGGCTGAATTATTGGAAGAACACAGAAATGATAATCCGACTTTGTTCTTAACAAAAGATAAAGATGGAAATGCATTGTTTAACGACCTTTGTGCAGGTCCGCATGTCCCGAATACTTCTTATATTAAACCTAATGCAATCAAACTTTTGAAAGTTGCAGGTGCTTATTGGAGAGGTAATGAAAAAAACAAAATGCTTCAACGTATTTATGCAACTGTATTTTGGACAAAAGAAGATTTAGCTGATTACCTACATTTTTTGGAAGAAGCTGAAAAACGTGATCATAGAAAATTGGGAACTCAACTCGATTTATTTTCAGTAAGGGAAGAGGTTGGTTCAGGATTTGTATTATGGCACCCTAATTTGTATACAGTCAGAGAAGAAATTGAAAATTATTGGAGAACTGAACATAGAAAACGTGGTTATGTGATTGTCCAAACTCCTCAACTTGCTAAATCTAAATTATGGGAAATTTCAGGTCATATGGACCATTATAAGGAAAATATGTTTTTTATTCAAAAGGAGAATGAAGACGATGATCAATATGTTGTGAAGCCGATGAATTGTCCTTTCCATATTTTGATTTATCAATCACAAAGACATTCTTACCGCTCATTACCTTTGAGAATGGCAGAATTGGGAACTGTTTACAGAAGAGAAAAATCAGGTGCATTATCGGGATTAACTCGTGTTCAATGCTTTACGCAAGATGACGCACATGTTTTCTGTACTCCTGAACAGTTGGTTGATGAAATTAATGCTATCATTGATTTTGTTGCTGATACTATGAAAATATTTAAAATGGA
>CAYYAL010000034.1:0-3105 GCA_964469445.1 uncultured Muribaculaceae bacterium | reverse complement strand
AAAACTCCTGTAATGTTACATAGAGTTATTTTCGGCTCAATGGAACGTTTCCACGGAATTTTGATTGAACATTATGCGGGTGCTTTCCCTCTATGGCTTGCACCTACTCAAGTCGAAATCGTTCCTATTTCTAACGATAAACACGTGGATTTCGCTGAAAAAGTTTATAAAAAAATGCGTGATGCCGGAATTAGAGTTAAACTTGACGACCGTTCCGAAAGTATGAATTACAAAATAAGAGAAGCATTGCAAGATAAGAAAATACCTTATGTTGCAGTAATCGGCGATAGAGAAATTGAACAAAATGCACTTGCAATTAGAAAACGTGGTGTAGGACAAGTCGGAACACAAAGCGTTGATGATTTCATCGCTTTGATTTCGGACGAAATTAAAAATAAAGTTTAAAAATAAATTTCAAATTATTTTATAATCGTAAATAAAATTGCCATTGAAAATCCGATTATTATGCAATAATAACCGAATATTGCAAGTGAAAATTTTGCTACAAATTTCAGAAAATATTTTATACAAAAATATCCGACTATGGCGGAAATTACAGTTCCTATTAAGATTGCAGTCCAATTAAAAGCGACAATTTCTGCAACATCTATTTCTAAAAACGGATAAACAAGGCTTGTTCCCAAAATAATCGGAATACTTAATAAAAACGAAAATCTTGCGGCAGTTGTTCTGTCTAACCCACTGAACAAACCTGTTGCAATTGTCCAACCTGAACGAGAAAATCCGGGGAACGCTGCCAATCCTTGTGCTAATCCGATTAAAACAGCTCTTTTTAATGTTATTTTTTCTTCTTTTACAACTTTTTTTGAACTCATTTTTTCACTTAAAAGCAATACAAACCCTGTAATAAATAAGAGAATTCCGACTATAAAAGGACTTGAAACAAGCTTTTCCGATATATCTTTTAGCGGATATGCCACTAAAAGTGTAAAAAATGTTCCTAAAATTATGTATAAACCGAGTTTCGCATTATCATCTGCAAGAGAGCGATTTTTTATTGCATAAAAAATCGCTTTTATTATATCAACAATTTCTTTCCAAAAAAAGATAATAACAGCGATTAATGTGCCTAAGTGTAACATTATATCCAAAAAAACTTCTTGAGAAGATGCTTGAGAAAGTTCAATCCCTGTAAAAAGTTTATATAAAGCTGATGTAAAAACCAAATGTCCGGAACTGGAAATAGGTAAAAATTCGCTCAAACCTTGAACAATACCCATTAAAGAACTTTGTAAAATATCAATTGTCATTTTTTACTCCCAATATGTCGCACATGAAGTAGTCGTTTCCCATATAGAAATTTTACTTACATTCGGCACTTTTTCTTTTAATTTTTTATAAATAAATTTAGCTAAAATCTCAGAACTCGGGCTTATCCCTTTAAATTCAGGTAATTCATTAATATCTTGGTGGTCGAGGTAATCCAAAATTTCTTTAAGATATTTTTTTAAAACTTTGTAATCAATCAGAATGTTACTTTTATCCAAAGTTTCACCATTCACATAAGCTTCTACGAGCCAATTATGTCCGTGTTGATTTTCGCATGCTCCGTCGTAATTTAATAAATGGTGTGCTGCGGCAAAGTATAATTGTTTTTTAATTTCAAATGGCATTATTTTGCTCCCTCGCAGATCATGTATTTTTTTTCGATATTTTGAGAATCTAGGATAAAGTCGCACAATTCTCTTACTGCACCTTTTCCGCCGGATTTTACAGTTATATAATCCGCTGTTTGGCGAACTTCTGCCACCGCATCATTAGGACAAACGCTTAACCCTACTTTTTTTAAAATACAAATATCCGGCAAATCGTCGCCCATATAAGAAACTTGTTCAAAGGAAAGATTGTATTTTTTGACGAGTTTTTCTAAAGCCGGAAGCTTATTTTTTTGACCTTGGCAAACTTCTGTAATATTAAGACTTTTTGCTCTGTGCGTAACCGTTCCGTTGTTTCTTGCCGTAATTATGGCGGTAATAAATCCGCTTTCTACCATTCTGACAAGTCCTTGTCCGTCTTTTACGTTAAATGTTTTGTATTCAACCCCATTTTCATCAAGGGTTATGCTTCCATCTGTCATAACTCCGTCTACGTCAAATGCCATAAGTTTTATTTTAGAAGCTTTATTTTTCAATTCTATATTCATTACGCAACACCTGCTCTCAACAAATCATGTATATGTAAAACCCCGATAGGCTTCATTTCTTTGTCTGTTATCGCAAGAGAAGTTATCGAATATTTTTCCATAAGGTGCAACGCTTTAGCCGCAAGCTCCGTCGCTAAAATTGTTTTTGGATTTTTAGTCATAACTTCTTTTATTTTTAAATTGTTTGTATCCAAACCTTTCAAAAGAGTTCTTCTTATATCACCATCGGTCATAACGCCTGTCATTTGCCCAGATGAATTTGTAATAATAGCAAGCCCGAGTTTCTTTTCTGTTATAAGATTAATTACATTATTGAACGTTTCATTTTCATTTGTAATCGGTAATTTTTCTCCTGTAATCATTAATTCTTCAACTTTATAAAGAATTCCCTTACCCAAAGAACCTGATGGGTGGTAAATCAGAAAATCTTCTTCGCTAAATCCTCTTTTTTCTAATAAACAAACAGCCAATGCATCACCCATTGCAAGAGTTGCAGTTGTGCTTGCTGTAGGAGCTTTGTTTAAAGGGCATGCTTCTCTTTCGACCGAAATATCTAGAACAATATCCGATGAATTTGCTAATATTGAGTTTTTATTACCTGTAAAAGCAATAATAGGTACTCCAAAACGTTTTATAAGCGGTAAAAGATTTAATAATTCTTGAGTTTCGCCGGAATTTGAAATTGCAATTACAACATCTTGTTTTGTTATAATTCCGCTGTCGCCGTGAGTGCTTTCAGCAGGGTGAAGAAAATATGAAGGGGTTCCGGTAGATGTCAAAGTCGCTGCAATCTTTTTTCCGATAATTCCTGATTTGCCCATGCCTGTAATTATAACTCTGCCTTTGCAAGCGTAAAGTAAGTCTACGGCATTCTCAAAATCTTTATTTATGCTCGATTTTAATTTAAGAATAGAATGTGCTTCTATATCAAGTACTTCTTT
>CAYYAL010000033.1:0-13605 GCA_964469445.1 uncultured Muribaculaceae bacterium | reverse complement strand
CGGCGATTATTTAAGTGCTTTAGATTTTGCTAATAAAATTTTATCAAGACTTCCAAAATCTGCCATCGATCCGGCTTCACAAATATATGTTGTGGGATATTTCTTAATCTCACTTATAAAATTAGAAATCCTTTTTGGCTTGGGCAAGATGGAAGAATGTGCCGCTCATGCTTTAGAATTACTTAGTTTGATAAAACCTAATTTGATTTCTGTTATGAAGCCTGAAAGTCAAAGTAACGAAGAATTTAAAGAATTATTATTCAACAATTTTATTTTTGCGATTTTGGCAAAAATAATAAGGTTAGATACTGATATAGCTGAATTTATGGAAAAAATAAAAGTTTCAATGGGCGAATTGCCTCAGAATTTCCAAATTTTCAACATTTTAAAAAGTTTATTTGAAAACAAGCAAATTGATAAATCAACTTCATTGATGTCTGATGATAAAAATAAATTATTTGATTTTACGGAAATAATGATAGGAATTTTTTCTAATAAATATGATGATTATGCAGAATTTGCTAAAGAAGTTTATAAGGCTAAGTTGAGTGCTAGAAAATACGGTTACAGTTTCTTGGAAATGTTTTGTGATGCACTTATCGGGCAAGCTTATTTGAAATTGGGTAAATATCGAAAAGCTGAAAAAATTACAAGAAATGTTTTGGAAGTTGCTGTCAAAAATGGTTTTGCAACATTAGTACATGCTTGTTGGTATTTTATTATTGAAATTTATATTGCACAAAATAAATTATCACAAGCTTCTACTTTTGCACAAAATGCTTTAATTCAACTTGAAAAAGATAAGGATACAAGCAAATTTATCTTATGTTTGGTTTACATTGCTACTTATAAATTATTAATTTTACAATCTAAAGAGCAAGATGCGGAACATTGTTTGCAATATGTTAAAAGTCTTGCTTCTGAATATAATTTGAGGATTAATATAGAAAATATTGTTAATGATGTAGAAAAGTTAAATCAACAAAGGCTTTTAGATGCAAAGAAAAAAGCAGAAGAAAACGAAGTAAAAGAGTAAGAGAGTAAGAAAGTAATTATGAAAATTTTATTTGCAAGTGCGGAAGTGGCTCCATTTTCAAAAGCCGGAGGTTTGGCTGATGTGGTTGGAAGTTTGCCAAAATATTTAGAAAAAGAAAAGGATTGTGAAATAGCAATTTTTACGCCATTACACGGATTAATTGACAAAGAAAAATGGGGTATAAAAGAGCTTGAAAATTCAAAACTTTGGATTACTTTCGGTGGACATGGGCATTTGTTTCGCTTATTTATGGGAAAATTGCCAAATACAAATATAAATGTATTTTTTATTCATAATGATTGGTATTTTAGTTGTTTTAAAGAAGTTTATCCGAAATGGTTAGATACAAGATATGAACACGAACGGTATATTGCATTTTCACTTGCGACATTGGAATATGCGAAGTTATTGAATTTTAAAGCTGATGTAATTCATGCAAATGATTGGCATACAGCGATGATTCCATTGTATTTGAAAAGTAATTATAAATTCGATGATTTTTGGGCAAATACAAAAACTGTTTTTGAAATTCACAATCTTGCATATCAAGGTGTTTGGTTTGATGATGTTTTAGATTTCGCAAATATGAGAAGAGATATTGTCTTTAATGAATGGGGTTGTGAGCATTACGGCAGGGTCAATTGGATGAAAGGTGCGATTAACTATTGCGATAAAATTGTTGTTGTTTCTCCAAAATATGCTGAAGAAGTTTTGACAGGAGAATATGGCGAAGGAATGGATTATACTTTGCGTGGGCAAACTCATAAGCTTGTCGGAATTTTAAACGGAATTGATTATTCGGAATTTAATCCGCAAGAGGATAAAAATTTAGTTAAAAATTATGATGAAACGCATTTGAAAGAGAAAGAGGCAAATAAAAAAGCTTTGATGGAAAAATTCGGGCTGAAATATGATGAAAAAAGACCTCTTATAGGAATGGTTTCCAGACTTGTTGATCAAAAAGGGTTAGATTTAATAAGGGAAGCTGAAGATGAATTGAAAAATATGCCGGCTGATTTTGTATTTTTAGGAAGTGGCGACGGTAATTATGAAAATCTTTTGATATGGCTTTCAAATAATAGTTCAAATATTCGCTCTTATATCGGATATAAGGCGGATTTGGCTAATCTTATTTATGCAGGTTGCGACTTTTTCTTAATGCCAAGCAAATTTGAGCCTTGCGGTTTAAGTCAATTAATATCAATGCATTACGGTTGTTTGCCGATTGTAAGAGCTACAGGCGGATTGGAAAATACAGTTGTAGGCTATCCTTTGGAAAATGCCACCGGATTTAAGTTTTGGCGATATATGGGTTGGGATATGAAAGAAGCTATTTGGACTGCCATTAATACATTTAAAGAGAAAAAAGTTATTACATCTATGCGTAAATGTGCTATGAAAAATGATTATAGTTGGGAAAAAAGTTCTAAAGAATATTTAAAAATTTATAAAGAATTGGCAGGATTATAAATGAAAGAATTGGCTAAAAAATATCACAGAGAAGGTTTTAGTTGTGCGGAAAGTGTTATTTCTGCCACTGCTGATAAGGGTTTTGTGCCGAGAGAGTTAATATCTGTTTCAACATCTTTTTCCGGTGGAATGTCATCAGGTTGTCTTTGTGGTGCAATTGCAGCTTCGCAGATGGTTATAGGTTATAATTTCGGAAAAGGAAATTCTAAAGGAAATGAGGAAAAGGCAAGGATTTTAGCTAAAGAATTTATTGATAAATTTAAAGAAAAAAGAGGTGCAACTTGTTGTCGTGTTTTAACGGCAAAGGGTCGAGATTGTAATAATATTGTCGGCGAATGTGCTGAAATTTTGGAGCAAATCTTATGTTTTTAGAAATTTTGGCAGTATTTTTAGGTGGTGGTTTAGGAGCAGTTTGCCGTTATTTATTAGGGGTATTTGTTAAAATAAATTCTGTAATGCCACTTCCCACTTTTACCGCAAATTTTTTAGGCTGTTTGATTATAGGGTTTTTATCCGTATTATTTATGGATAAAGTTGAAATAAATGGGGCTTTAAAAATAGGTTTAACAGTTGGATTTTGTGGTGGATTTACGACTTTTAGTACGTTTTCAGCGGAAATTTTTGATATGTTGAAGCATTCAAACTTTACAATGGCAATTTTATACATTATAATAAGCGTTGTTATTTGTTTGACAGCGGTTTTAATAGGAGCAACTCTTGCAAAATATTTATAAAAAAAGAATTTTATTTATCGGTGTTCCGGATATGGCTTATGTATGTTTAGACGCATTGCTTTCGCAGGGTTTTAATATTGTCGGAGCATTCGGTGACAAAAAGGCTTCGCCCACCTATAATTCTTTTAAAAGTTTTGTTTTATCAAGAGGCGTGAAGTTTATAGAATACGATGATTTAGAAGATGCAACTTTAATTACAAAAATAAGAGCGATGGGAATTGATTTGGCAGTTGTATGTTCTTTTAATCAAAAAATTCCGAAAGTTTTTTTGAATAGTATTAAAGACGGTGTAATAAATGTTCACCCTTCGCTATTGCCTGATTATAAAGGTGGAAACCCTTATTCAAGAGTTATTGCAAACGGCGAAAGCCAAACAGGTGTTACTCTTCATTTTATGGACGAAGGTTTTGATGAAGGTGAAATTATTTGTCAGAAAGCAGTCAGTATTGATAAAAAAGATACGATGGGAACAATTTTTAATCTTTTAAATTATATAGGCTCACAACTTTTGGTAGAAGCTTTGAAAATTTATGAAACTCAACCTTTGCCGAGATTTAAACAACCAAAAGGAATTTTTAAATTAGGAAAAAATTTTTCACCTGCTGAAATGCGAATAAATTTTGCAAATTCTGCTATCAATATTGAACGGCAAATAAGAGCTTTAAATCCGTTTTTACTTGCACAAACTTCTTTCAGAGGAAATGAAGTTAAGATTTTTACAGCCGAGGTTGATAGAAAAAGAGTGAAAAAAACTTGCGGAACGATTGTTAAGGTTAAAGACGGAAAAATTTATATAGCAACAGGCGATGGCTTATTAGTGCCTGATGTTATGCAATTCGGAACATATTTTGTTGCAAGTTCAAAAGATTTTGTTGCACTACTTCAGCCTAAAGTTGGGGAAGTTTTTGGAGAGGAAAGTGTTGAAAGTTAATCAACATTTTTAAAATTATGAATGTAAAACCTGATAAATTAAATTTTATAACTGCAGGAATGCCATTAAGGACAGAACCCAGAAATTATGAAAATGCGTTCAATGTTCTTTCTGACATGAATTTAGATGGGCTTGAAGTCGAATTCGTTAGAGGGGTTAATATGCCTGTTGCTACTCGGCAATTGGTTAAAAAGATTTCTCAAGAAAAAAATATGATTTTGACAACACACGCACCTTATTATATTAATTTGAATTCTAAAGAGGAAGAAAAAGTTGAAGCGAGTGTAAAACGGATTGTGGAAACTGCTAAAGTCGCAAATGAAATTTCGGCTTATAGCATTGTTTATCATGCAGCTTTTTATATGGGAAATGATAAGAAAATTGTTTTTGACAGGGTAAAAAAACAACATGAAAAAATTATTTCAGAATTGGGCGATACCAATGTTTGGATTAGACCTGAAACGACAGGAAAAGGTACTCAGTGGGGAGATTTAGATGAAGTTATTAATATCTCAAAAGAGTTTGATAAAGTGCTTCCTTGTATAGATTTTTCGCATTTGCACGCTAGAAGTGGTGGTAAATTTAATACTTATGATGATTTTTGTATGATTTTAGAAAAAATAGGCAAGGAAATAGGCGATTATGCTTTGGAAAATTTCCACGCTCATTTGGCAGGAATTGCTTATTCGGACAAGGGGGAGAAAAATCATCTTGAACTTGAAAATTCTGATATGAATTATAAGGATTTACTTAAAGCTTTGAAAAAATTTAATGTAAAAGGGGCTGTTGTTTGTGAAAGTCCGAATATAGAAGATGATTGCAAGATGATTAAGGAATATTATTATGCTTTGTAGAGAAAATGTTATTTTGGAAAAAAAATATGATTTGAGATGTTATGATTTTGATGTTCAACAAAAAATAAAACCTTCAACGATATTGAATTTGGCACAGGCTTTGGCGACAACAAGTGCTGATGATTTGGGCTTTGGATTTGATGAAGTAGTTGCTAATAATTGCGTTTGGGTCTTGTTGAAAAGCCATGTCGAAATTTATGATTACCCCGGATATATCGATAATTTAACGATAAAAACAGAACCAAGAGGATATTCAAAACTCTTCGTTTATCGTGATTTTGAATTTTCTCACGAAGGGAAGAAAATTATCAGAATGTCTACAACTTGGACTTTAATGAATTTTGAAACAAAATCTATCAGAAATGTCAGAGAAGTTTTTCCTGAAATGTTTCCTATTGAAAAAAGAGAAGATGATTTGCAATATGAAAAAATTCCGCCTCTTTCAAAAGTCGATTTTGAAAAAAGTTTTGAGGTCAGATTTGAAGAATTGGATATGAACAGGCATGTAAATAATGTGAATTACGTCATTTGGGCTTTGGAAACTCTCGATTTTGATTTTAAAAATGAACATACCGTTAAAAAAATGGAAATCGTTTATAAAAAAGAATTAAAATATGGTGCAACAGTTCTTGTTCAAACAGATTTTGATAAAGAAAATTTGATTTCAAATCATATCGTAAAATGTGGCGACGATATTATTTGTTTACTTAAAGTTTTGTGGAATTGATTTAAGTTAATATTTGCTTGAAAAAATATTTTGCTTATGATTATATTGTATTTGAAGCCGAATGTAATCCTCAAACATTTGTGCTTAGAAAAATAATTAGGCACTATTTTTCGCAAAAGTAAAGAAATAGAAGGAAAAAAATATGTTAAAAATCAGATTAAAAAGATTGGGAGCTAAAAAAACTCCGACTTATAGAATTATCGTTATTAATTCAACAACAAAACGTGAAGGTAAACCGGTTCAAGAATTAGGACACTATAACCCAAAAACTAAAGTTATGAAATTGGATAAAGAAACAGCTTTGGATTGGGTTAAAAAAGGTGCTCAACCTACAGAAACAGTTAAATATTTGATAGATAATTGTAATGCTGATGGTTCTTTGAATTACAAAGAAAAAACAGAAAAGAAATTATCTAAAAAGGCGATTGTTAAGTTAGAAGCAGAAAAAGAAGCAAAGGCAAAAGCTGAAGCAGAAGCAAAGGAAGCTGCAAAAGCAGCTGCAGAAGCTCCTGTCGCAGAAGAACCAGTAGCAGAAGTTGCAGAAGAAGTTACAGAAGAAGTTGCTTCAGTTGCAGAAAAAACAGAAGAAATTGCTGAATAATTAATTCTTACAGAATTGAAAAGAGGGCGGAATTTTTCTAAAAAATTCCGCCCTCTTTTTTAAATATTTACAACATTTGTTTTATCAAATTCAAACAAAACTTTTTCTTCAATTCCATTTGCAATCTTTTGAGCTAAAACTGCACCTACGAGGGCTTCCAGTTGAGCCATAGGCATCATATTGGAAGTTAAATTTTGAATTTTATATTTTGTTTTTAATTCATTTTGAAGAAATTTGCAATCTGCAGGAGAACGCTCTTTTAAGCCAGAATACAAATTAAGTGCTTCTCTTGTTAAATATATTTCAAATCTATTTAGTGCTTTGACGTTCTTTTTTAATTCGTCGAAAAAATCTTTTCCGCGATTTGAATATCTTTGCGTCCAGTTATCACGGTTTTTAAGTTGTTCGGAAGAAGAAACTCTATGATAAGGTTTAGATAAAATTCTCCATCTTCCGTTGAGCATTGAGGAATCCCATGCAAGAGATACACACACATAAGAATTTTCTAAGTTTTGTATTTTTGAAAAAAGTTCTTGAATTTCTTCAATTTTAAATTTTTTTTCAAGTAAAATTATTTCATTATTATCGTCTATTACGACAATTCCTGTTTCGTTATTGGAATTAGGCGATAGCGATATTCCAATATATTGTTTTTTTTCTGTTTTTTTTCTCATAATTAAGTCTTTCCTATTTTAGCTGTTTAGCAAATTCTTTTCTTATATCTTCACGAATAGCTTTTGAGCCACTTCCGGCAGGAGCTTTTAACCAATCATCAGTTTTAATTATATCTTTTTTGATTGGTTCTACTTTTTGTTTTATACGTTCTGATTCTTGCATGTAAGATTTATTTAATTTTATTTTAACAGGTTCTTCCTCAGCAACAATAGGAGCATCAGGAGCTTTTATCGGACCTGAAATGTTTTTAACTTTGTTTAAAGCTTCAATTCTATCTTGATGTAATTGAATTTGTTCCTTTTTTGTCATTTTCATTAAATCAAAGTTATCATTTTCTTGTTTTTTGAATTTGTTTTTAAGAATTAAGATTTCAATTCTTCTGTTTTTAGCTCTGTTAGAGCTGTTATTATTTGAAACCACAGGTTTTGTATCAGCGTAACCTACTGCAGTAAAGAGATTTGGGCTGTATTTGAATTTACTTATAAAATATCTGATGACCGCACTTGCTCTAGCACTTGAAAGTTCCCAGTTGGAAGGAAAAACACTTGTGCTTATAGGTTGATTATCGGTATGCCCTTCAATTCTCATTTGGTGAAAAACAAATTTTTCGGCAATTATAATGCCGACTTTTTCCAAAGTTTTTTTAGCTTTTTCGGTTAAAGTGGCAGATCCCGGATTATATAAATTGTCGTTTTCCAGTTTTATAACAAGTCCTTTATCAGTGATTTCAACATCAATGCCATCGAGTTCTTTATCTTTTTTCATTTTATTAATAGTAGCTTCAATTTCTTTATAGGAATCTTCTTCATATTTGTTACTCATATATTCCATCATAAGAGGTGCGATAATACTATCACCAAAGGAAGCTTCATTTAACATATCTGTACCTTGCGAATCAAGAACGCTTTCTCTTCCTTGAAGAAGAGAAGAACTGAATGCTTTTTGCATAGCTTCTTCAAGTTTAGAAAATTCGCTGATATCAGTTTGGGCAAGAGCATATAAAACAACAAAAGTTGCAAAAAGTAGGGTGATGAAGTCTCCGTAAGAAACTAACCAACGTTCAAGATTTTCATGATCGGGTTGTTTTTGTTTTCTTCCCATTTTTACCCCTTAGATAAAATATAGCTGTTAAGCTTTCGTTCAATTAATGCGGGGCTTTCTCCGGCTTGAATGGCGATAACTCCTTCAATCATAACTTCTTTCATTAATATGATGCATTTATAATTTAACTTAATTCTGGTTCCGAAAGGAATTAATACCAAGTTAGCAGCAAATAAACCATAAATGGTTGCAACGAAGGCAACAGCAATTCCGGCACCAAGAGCGGAAGGGTCGGCAAGGTTTTGCATAACTTGAATCAAGCCCATAACAGCACCGATGATACCTAGTGTAGGTGAATAACCACCTGCGGATTCCCAAACTTTTGCACCTCTTTCGACATCTTCTTCAATACGTGCAATTTGGTTTTCCATCATTGTTTTTACTAATACAGGGTCTGTTCCGTCGGCGACAGCACCAAGTCCGAGTTTTAGAATGGAGTCAGATGCTTTTTCAGATTCTTTTTCAAGAATAATTACACCTTCTTTTCTTGCCTTTTGAGAAAACTCGCAAATTTCTTTTATTAAAGGTTCAAGATTTGTTTTTGGTGGGAAGAAAACCACTTTTAATAATCCGAAAGCATTTTTAAGGTCAGAAGCCGGAAAACTTAAAATAACGGCTCCACCGGTACCTCCAAATACGATAAAAGCTGCGGTTATTTGTAATAGTTGTTCAATTGAACCGCCTTCCATTGCTTGACCGACTAAGATGAAGGTTATCCCAAAGAATAAGCCTATTACTGCAAAAATATCCATATGCCACTCCGATTATACTTTTTATATTCAAAGTATAATGTAAATCACAATTTCAGCCATCATTTAATTGGTCTATTTTGATTTTTAGATACTAATTTTTAGTAAAAAAAAAGTTGTCAATTTCTTGACAACATTAAATAAACACGAGGATATTAAGAGAGAGAGTATAAAACCTACCTGCTGTTCTCTTTGACAGCATTTTTTACTAACCGATATATATAAATTTTTCCTTTTCTTAAATCTTTTTTATTTTCTCTTTGAATTAACCCTTACTCTTTATTAAAAACTTTTTTTTAGAACAAATTGCTCTTTTAGGTTTAAATATTAACTAATTTTAAAATCATATATACTGTTTAAATAAGCTTTTTATATTTTTGTTATTTTCACATTGATTTTTATGATAAAATTTTAAGAAAAGGAAATATTATGCCTGAAAATTATAAAATAGCTTTAATCATGACATTAATTGCAGGACTTGCAACGGTTATCGGAGGTTTTTTTACCTTTTTAGTTAAGCGTGATAATTTGAAAGTTTTATCAATAGGGCTTGGATTTTCTGCAGGTGTTATGATTTTTCTTTCTTTGACCGAAATTATTCAAGGGGCTAAAGATTTATTGATAAAATTTTTTCCTAATAATGTCGATTGGATTGTTCTTTTGGGTTTTATTTTCGGTATTATTATTGCAATTGCTATCGACTATTTTATTCCTGATCATATTGAAGAAGAAGATTTGTTTGAAGAAAATCATGAAAAATGCACTAAACATCATAGAATTAAAAGGGCAGGTATTCTTACCGCTATTGCTATTGCAATACATAATTTCCCCGAAGGAATGGCTACTTTTTTAGTATCAGCACAGAATGTAACTTTAGGATTTTCCGTAGCAGTCGCAATCGCTTTACATAATATTCCGGAAGGAATTGCAGTTGCTTTGCCTATCTACCATGCAACAGGAAAAAAACGTTTAGCCATTTGGTATTCGTTTCTTTCAGGTATATCTGAACCAATCGGTGCCATTTTAGGTGCGTTTGTTTTATATTTCTTTTTACCGCAACTCGCAATTGGATTTTTGTTTGCGGCTGTTTCTGGAATTATGATTTATATTTCTTTTGATACGCTTTTGCCTTTATCTCGTGAATATGGTGATTGGCATTTATCAATGATTGGCGTTGTTATCGGTATAATTTTCATTTGGGCAGGTTTGCTTTTATTCTAATCCATTTTGTTTTGTCATCTTTTTGTAGTAAAATTATTTTTAAAGAGAAGAAAATAAGGGGGACTTTTATGAATAATTTATCACCATTACAGGTTGAAAGATTGCAATATCAACCAAAATTGCCCGAAGCTTTAAGCATGGGTATTAATTCTTTAGAATTGGAAGAAGGTTTAAAAACGGAAGCTGTTTCTGATAAAGAACAAATTTCACAGTTATTTAAAAATATTTACGGTAAAAATTTGGTAACTTTTAAATCAGGTGCGGAAAATAAATCCGAAGTGAAAAATGTCGGTGTTATTTTATCAGGCGGGCAAGCTCCCGGTGGGCATAATGTTGTTGCAGGGCTTTATGATGCTTTAAAACAAGCTAATTCTCAAAATAAATTATATGGATTTTTGGGTGGACCTTCAGGCATTATCGACGGGAAATATATCGAATTTACAGATGAATTTATCGACCAATACAGAAATACAGGTGGTTTCGATATTATCGGTTCCGGTAGAACAAAATTAGAAACGCAAGAACAGTTTGAAAAGTCTTTGGAAGTTTGTAAAAATCTAGATATTTCGGCTGTCGTTATAATCGGTGGTGATGATTCAAATACAAACGCAGCTCTTTTGGCTCAATGGTTTGTTGAAAATAATACAGGAATTCAAGTTATCGGTTGTCCTAAAACAATTGACGGTGATTTGAAAAATGAGCAAATTGAAATTTCTTTCGGTTTTGACACCGCAACAAAAACTTATGCCGAATTAATCGGAAATATTCAACGTGATGCAAATTCTGCTAAAAAATATTGGCACTTTATTAAGATTATGGGAAGAAGTGCTTCTCACGTTGCTTTAGAAGCTGCTTTGCAAACTCAGCCGAACATTACTTTGATTTCTGAAGAAATTGAACAAAAACAAATGTCTTTGGAAAATATAATTGATTATATTGTTGAAATTATTGTAAAACGTGCAAATATGGGTAAAAATTTTGGAATTATTATCGTTCCTGAAGGATTGATTGAATTTGTTCCTGAAATGAAATCCATGATTTCTAATCTTAACGATATTATGCATGATTTGGAAATTGACCCAAGTTTTACAAACGCAACTTCAACAAGAGAAAAGTTTGATATTGTTGAAAATCGTTTGACAGATGAAAATGCAAAAGTCTTTGAATCATTACCTGCTTTGATTAAGGCTCAATTGCTTATGGATAGAGATCCGCACGGAAATGTTCAAGTTTCAAGAATTGAAACAGAAAAACTTTTGATAGAAATGGTTAAAACAAAACTTGCTGAATTGAAATCACAAGGTGAATATATCGGGAAGTTTTCTGAACAATCTCATTTCTTCGGTTACGAAGGTAGATGTGCTTTCCCTTCAAATTTTGATGCGGATTATTGCTATTCATTAGGATTTAATGCTTTTGCACTGATTAAATTCGGCTTGACAGGTTATTTATCGTCAATTAAAAATTTGACAGAACCTGCTAATAAATGGATTGCAGGTGGTGTTCCTTTGACAATGATGATGAATATGGAAAAAAGACACGGCGAAATGAAACCTGTTATTCAAAAAGCTTTGGTAAAACTCGATGGTTCGGTATTTAAACAATTGGAAAATAACCGTCAAGATTGGGCATTAAATGATAGATATAAATTCCCCGGAGCTATTCAATACTTCGGCCCAAGTTCAGTGTGCGACATTACAACGGTAACGCTTGCTTTGGAAAAAGGTAAAGTTTTATCTAATGTCTAGAAAACAAAGGGGCTTCAAAAATTACATTTTTGAAGTCCCTTTGTTTTCATTACTTTTTAACTTTTTGTCATTTATGAAATTTTATGATACAATGCCTAAAAAGCAGTCGGATAATCGCGTTTGTGTAAGCAAATGAGGAAAGTCCGAGCATCTAAGGACAGGTTGCCGGAGAAACTCCGGACGGCGTGAGCCGGTGGAAAGTGCCACAGAAATGAATGCTTCAGCCGAGGTGAGCCTGAAAAGGCTTGTCGAAGGACAAGACTTTGGAAGGCGGAACTAAACGACGGCGACGTAGAAATCTTCGATTTCAACAGGAGCAAATGCTTCAGCCGAGGTGAGCCTGAAAAGGCTTGTCGAAGGATAGAAGTGTTAGACTGCCGATGGGTGGAAACATCACAGGCGATGGTGCAACGGTGAGTTAAGAGCTTCACCAGCGATATTGAGAAATATCGGCTAGGTAAACCCCAATCAGATGCAAGGTTAAATTCAAAGTTAAGGTCGTCCGCCATTTTGAGAAAAACCGCTGGAGATATTAAGTAATTAATATTCGAGACAGATGATTATCTAGAAACAGAACTCGGCTTATGAGCTGCTTTTTATTTATTTTAAAGGAGAATTTATGGTAACAAAAGCAATGGTTATGGCTGCAGGAGTCGGTTCAAGACTTGACCCACTTACTCAAGATGTTCCTAAACCACTTGTTCCGATTGCGAATATTTCGATGATGGATATTCTTTTTTCTCGTCTGAAAGAAATCGGAGTAAATGATGTTATCGCAAACGTTTATTACATGGCGGATAAAATTATTGACAGATATAATGGAAAAAATAATTTAGGAATTAATTTTTCTTATATAAAAGAAGACGAGCTTTCAGGGACAGCAGGTGGGGTTAAAAAAACACAATTTTTCTTTGAAGAAGGCGAAGATTTTCTTGTGCTTTCTGCTGACGGGCTTCATAATGCTGATTTAAAAAAAGCTATTGAGTTACATAAAAATTCAGGTGCCATTGCTTCTCTCGGCGTGAAACCTTTACCTATGGAAGAAATTCCGAATTTTGGAGTGGTTGTTACTGATGAAAATGGTTTTATAACGGAATTTCAAGAAAAACCTTCTATTAAAGAGGCTAAAAGCAATCTTATAAACACAGGAATTTATATTTTTAATTATGAAATTTTTAATCATATTCCGGAAAATACGTTTTATGATTTTGCAAAAAATGTTTTCCCTTCTTTAATGGAAAAACATATTCCGATTAATACGTTTTCGGTTGAAGAATATTGGTCTGATATCGGAACAATAGGACAATATATGGAATCAAATAAAGATGTTTTTAGAGGTGAATTTACTTTTAATCATTCTGAAATTCTTGAAAAAGATGAGGGTAAATATATTGTTGGTAAAAGTTATATTTCGCCTTCCGTTACTTTCAAAGGATTTAATATAATAGGAAATGATTGTATCGTAGGCAAAAATGTGGTTTTAGAAAATGCAATTCTTTGGGATAACGTCGAAATTAAGGATAATGTTATTGTGAAAGACAGCGTTGTTGCATCAGGAAGTGAAATCGGAACAGATTTAAAACGTCAAACAATAGGTCCTAATCAAATTCTTTTACAAGGCGTTTTTAAATAAAAAATGCAAAAAATAAAGTATAAAAAAGAGGCGGATTTTTAAAAATTAAAAATCCGCCTCTTTTTATATTAAACTTCAATATATTCTTTAAGTCTTTTGCTTCTATTTGGGTGTCTGAGCTTTCT
>CAYYAL010000032.1:0-13737 GCA_964469445.1 uncultured Muribaculaceae bacterium | reverse complement strand
CTTATAAAAAAATAGTAAAAATAAAAATTGCTACTAAAAAATTATTTTAACAAAACCATTAATACAGAAATGTCCGCAGGCTTAACTCCACCTATTCTGGAAGCTTGTGCCAAAGTTTTCGGACGAATTTTTGTCAATTTTTCTTTTGTTTCAGTCGAAATTTGTTTGATATTATAATAGTCTAGATTTTCAGGTATTTTAAATTTTTCCAATTTTTGAGCTTGCTCAATTTGTTGAGTTTGACGTTTTAAATACCCATCATATTTCAATAAAATTTCAACTTGCTCAAAAACAGCCTTGTCTAAATTAAGATTTTGAGTTTCAGTATCAAGTTCTTTTAAAATATTATAAGTTACGTTTGGACGTTTCAAAAGTTCGGCAAGCCTTATTCCACGTTCAATATTTTCACCGTATTTTGCTAAAATTTCATTATTTTTTTCATTTGCAGAAATTTTAACTTCAGCCAAACGTTCAATTTCTTTTTTAATTTTCTCTTGTTTTTCTAAAAATCTTTGATATTGCTCTTCGTCAAGAAGCCCAATTTCATGACCTATTTCAGACAATCTCGCATCGGCATTATCACCTCTTAAAAGCAAACGATATTCTGAGCGAGAAGTAAGCATTCTATAAGGTTCTTCAATATCTTTTGTAACCAAATCATCAATTAATGTTCCGATATAAGAAGATTCTCTGGAAAGTTCAAGCAATTCTTTACCTTGAATATATCTTGAAGCATTAATTCCTGCAATCAAACCTTGAGCAGCGGCTTCTTCATAACCGCTTGTTCCGTTAATTTGTCCTGCATTAAAAAGCCCTTTAATTTTTTTTGTCATCAAAGAATGGGTTATCTGAACAGCGGGGACATAATCATATTCCACAGCATACGCAGGTTTTATAATATGAGCGTCTTCCAAACCCGGAAGACTTCTTAACATTTTTGTTTGAACATCAGACGGCAAACTTGTCGAAAATCCTTGAATATAAACCTCATAGGTTCCTAAACCTTCCGGCTCTATAAATATATGATGAGAAGGATTATCTTTAAATCTTTTCACTTTATCTTCTATTGATGGACAATAACGAGGACCTACACCTTGAATTAATCCTTGATACATCGGCGATTTATCTAAATTATCATTTATAATTTTGTGAGTTGTTGCATTAGTTTTGGTCAAATAACAAGGATATTGCGGACGGATTGGTCGATTTGGGCGGAATGAATAAAAACTTAATTCATTATCCCCCGGTTGAATTATCAATTCCTCGTAATTAATCGTTCTTTTATCAACTCGAGCAGGGGTTCCCGTTTTTAATTTTTTAACCGTAAATCCTAATTCTTTTAAAGAATCTGACAAACCGTAAGCAGGCATTTCGCCAAGCCTTCCGGCAGGATACGAATTTAAACCTACATAAATTTTTCCGTTAAGCGAAGTCCCTGTTGTTAAAATAACAGCTTTTGCGAAATATTCATTTTCATATCTATCTTTCGCACCTTTTATAACACCATCTTCCACCATTAATGAAGTTATGCAAGTCTGTTTAAGAAAAATGTTTTTTTCTTTTTCAATTATATGACGCATATATTTCATATATTCTTTTTTATCTGATTGAGCTCGAAGAGCTTGTACAGCAGGGCCTTTAGAAGAATTTAGCATCTTCATTTGAAGATAAGTAGCATCAGCGGCTTCTGCCATAACTCCGCCTAATGCATCAATTTCCCTTACCAATGTTGATTTTGCAGGGCCTCCGATGGCAGGATTACAAGGCATAAGTGCAATATTATCAAGATTTAAAGAACAAAACAAAACTTTTAGCCCCAATCTGCCAGCAGAAATGGCGGCTTCACAACCAGCATGTCCTGCTCCGACTACTATACAATCAAATTTGTTTTCTTTATAATCCATAGTATAATTATACTATAAATCTAAAAACTAAGAGGTATATTATTTTGAAAAAACTGCTTTTATTATTTTGTTTATTAATAGGTTTATCGGCTTATGCTCAAACTTTAGAAGGCGTTATTGAACTTGACTGGATTTCTAAAACCCAAATTCAAAGAGATGAAAATATTTCTCAAATAAGAGATATTCTTTTTAAAGACGGAACTCCCGAATATTCAAAAAAAGAATTCAAATCTATTTTTGCAAAATTTTTAAAAGATGAAAATCATAAATATCATTATATAAATATCAAAAACGGTAGAACTGAAGATAATCTTGCGGAATATTCAGGCTTTTTTAAAGGCAAATTGTTTTATATGTACGCAATAAAATACAAAAATCTTCCGAGAAATGTTTTTTATTACGACACATTAGGAAATTTAATATACGTTGATATTTTATCTGATGAATATCCGAATTATCCTTATTTTTCAAGTCAATACAAAATTAACGGAAATCTTATAAGCAAAATTTATTTTAATTCAGATTATGACCAATATATGTTCACCCCTAACGGTAACTTTAAAGGACGTTGGTTTAAAAATAAAATGTATAACGAAAAAGCAAAAATTATTTTAACAAGAAATAATTATTAATTAAGTTTGTATGCCATCAACATTCCGCCCGGAAGGTCGATAATTTCGACTTGATAATTTTTATCCGCTTTTATTGTATCAACAAAATCCTGAACTTTTGAGGCATGAGAAGTTATATTATCGCAAGTAATAATCCCGCCTTTTTTAAGATGTCTATCCACAAGTCTGTAATAATCTATATATTCGCTCTTATTCGCATCGATAAATGCCAAATCTATCTCAAAATCTATTTCTTCAAGAACTTTTATAGCTTCACCCTGTTTAATTTCTATAATGTCATCGACTTCCGCCATTTTAAAGTTTTCTTCTGCCAAAACTATCCTCTTCGGCCAAAATTCAATTGTGGTAAGCTTTCCTCCTGTTTCTTTAAGAGCTTTTGCAAGCCAAATACCTGAATATCCATTTGAAGTTCCAACTTCTACAACACTTTTTGCACCTGATATTTTAACAAGCATATTTAAAAAGTTTGCACTTTTTCTTGATATATTCCAAAACTCAGAAGCCGTTTCTTCTAATTTTGCAAGTAAATTTTCTGTTTCTTCATTAAAAATCTTTTCCATCAAAAACCTTATTTCTTTTTATTAATCTTTAAAACTTTATTTGCAATAATCATTTTGCTCACAGGAACATCTATCGCATAAGTTTTTATAACTTGATTTTTATCTAAATCTACAAGCACATATTTAGGTGATTTCGTATCAGTAATAATTGCATATTTAGTATTTTTAATAGGCGAAATATTTGTTGAAAATCCTTTTGTATTCAATCTTATTTTTGAAATAACCTCATCAGTTTCTCCGTTTATTACATAAAGAATATTCGTATCGGCACATAATACATAAATATTATTTTTATATTTTAAGATATCAATAGGCTTTTTATCCATTTCCATCTCTGCTAAAACGCCCATCGTAACGTAATCTACGATTGCAAGCCTGTTTTTGGTTCGACTTAACATATACAATTTGTTATTTGAATACAAAAGCTTTGATACATTAGGAAATTTACCGATATTTTTTATTATAAATTCATGATTTAATTCAACAGAAAATATTTCGCTCGTTTTTTTATCAAAATAAATAAGAATATTTAATTCAGGATTTATAGAAAGCCTTTCGCAATAACCATTTATCTTTATTTGCTGTTTTAAAGTCATTGTTGGAATATCAATTACAAAAATTGAAGAATCTTCGGGCAAAGCTATATATGCTTTATTATTTTTTTTATCAATAACAATTTCAGTAGGTTGCGATGTAAATTCAAACTTTTTAATAACTTGTTCATCAGAAAGTGAAATTACTTCAATAAAATTATTTCCGAATGAAGTCGCCATTAAGAATTTTTCATCAGGAGTTAGCGCAATATCAATGGGAATAGATTTTAAAGAAAGTGCATAATCAACATTTCTTTGTTCCGCATTTATGACTTGAAGATTTTTTGAATAACAAGTTGCGACATACATAACCTTATTTTTCAATTCAGGAATATTTAAAGGTTTTGTTTGTACATTTTTTTGCGAATTTACAAACTTTAATTCTTCATCATCATTAACACTAACTCTTAAATCAGGAGCATTTGTCGTCTGAATTTCAAGATTTCCTATAATTCCCTTTATATTATCCGGAATTTTAAACCCCTTTGGCACAAGCAAATCTTGGGGAAGTAATCCTGTTTTGACTTCAACAGGCGGGTTATCAAGCCTTAATACAGTTTTACTACCATCTTTATTATAAAGCATTTTCATCAATACAAAGTCATTATTAAAAATAACAATATCCGGTCTGTCTTTTAAATTTTTATTTACAGGAAATGTTTGTTTAATTTTTATTTCGGCAGGTTTCTTCACCAAAGCAGGATACAATGGCAAATAGATTGTATCGTCAGGCAATATCACCAATCCATCAAATCTGAAATCAGTTTTTACAAAATCATTTTTTATATAATTTTTTACATCAATCGGAAATTTTGCAGCCAAAACAGAATTTATAGATAAAAACATCGCAAATAAAAATATTAAAAATTTTTTCATAAATTACTCCTATGAAAGTGAACTTTTTATTTTTTCAAACAAACCATCTTTTTTTGTAGTATTTGAATTTATTTCATACAACTTTTTATATAACTGCTTTTCTTCATTTGAAATATTTACAGGCGTTTTTACGATAACAATAAGTATCAAATCACCTTTTTGTGAAGGTTTCGCTATATAAGGAATACCTTCACCTCTAAGTTTAACAACATTTCCGCTTTGAATGCCTGATGGAATACTTATATTTTTAATTCCGTCAAGCGTTTCAACATCAATATTATCACCCAATACAGCCTGTGCGGGTGAAATTTCGATTTCACGATAAATATTAACACCGTCACGTTTAAACATTTCAGAAGGTTTTACATGAATTACTATATATAAATCGCCTGCCATTCCGCCGTTTTTACCGGCATCACCTTCATTAGATAATCTTATTTTAGAACCATTATCAACCCCTGCAGGAATTTTTACATCAATTTTCTTCTCTTTTTCAATTCTACCGACGCCTTTACATGCAGGACAAGGGGTTTCTATAACTTGACCTTTACCTTTGCAAGTCGGGCATGTTGTAACTTGAGAAAAACTTCCGAAAGCAGTTCTTGTAGTTTGTTGAACCCTTCCTTGCCCCCCGCAAGTCTTGCATGTTACCTTTTGTGAACCTGCTTTTGCACCTGAACCGTTACATTCTTCGCAAATTTCTAAATGGTCAATTTTTATCTCCTTATCAACACCAAAAGCCGCTTCTTTAAAGTCAAGTTCTATATCAACTCGCAAGCTATCGCCTGTTTGAGGAGCATTGGGGTCTTCTCTGAAACCACCGCCAAAACCAAAGTTTTCAAAAAATGAACTGAATATATCATTTAAATCTCCAAACCCTCCGTCAAAAGGTCCTCCGCCGAAACCTGCATTATTCAAACCGTCTTCGCCATATTGGTCGTATAATGCCCTTTTTTGGTCATCAATAAGAGTTTCATAAGCTTTCCCTAATTCTTTAAATTTTTCTTCCGCATCAGGAGCTTTATTTACGTCAGGGTGAAGTTGACGTGCTTTTTTTCTAAAAGCCGCTTTTATTTCATCTTTTCCCGCATTCTTCTCTATTTCTAATATTTCATAATAATCTGTCATTTGTTATTTTTATGAAGGTGTCGCCACATTAACCAATGTTGGTCTTAACACTTTATCTTCAAATTTATATCCTTTTTGTAATTCATTAATAATTGTATTTTCAGCATGTTCTGCCGTAGGCGTTTGCATAACCGCTTCATGTAAATTCGGATCAAAGATTTCCCCTTGTGCCTCTATTGATTTTAGCCCTAATTTAGCAAGCGTTTCTATAGTTTGATTTTGAATTAAATCAAAACTCTCCTTAATCTTTTCCGCATCATCAAGATTTGCAATTGCATTTTGTGCTCTTTCAAAGTTATCCAAAACTTCTATAAGCTTCGCTAAACTTTCTTGAGCTCCGTATTTAAGTAATTCTTCACGCTGTGCTTCCATACGTTTTCTGTAATTATCAAAATCGGCAGCAAGTCTTATGTATTGATTGTTCAATTTTTCATAATCTTCTTTTAATTTTGTTTGTATGTATTCATTATTAGAATTTTCACAATCTTCTTTAAATTTACCATTGACTTGATTAAGAAAATCTTCAGAATTGCTCTCTTCATCAATATTTTTTTTATTTTCTTCATTGTTTAATTCAGTATTATCTTCCTCTTTAAAAGGATTTCCCGAATGTTTTTTATGTTTATTAGGCATTTTTATCCCCCTCGTTATTTAATATTATAAATTATCAAAGGGAATATACAAGCCAAATTTAATTTTTTTTTAACATTTTAAGCTAAATTATCAAAATTTCTATTAATACCTTCATTTATTTTTCGACTTACGCATTTTGTTTTTCTTAAATTATCTAACTCGTCTATTACATCATAAAAATTTTCTTCAAAATTAGTAGCAGTTAAGCTTTCCTCTTTTTCTTTTATACCTTTACTTGTTATTTTAAAAGCTTTATTTAAGAAATCTTTAACAAATTTTAAAGTATCTTTTTCATTTTTTTGAACAACCCCTTCGTTTATAAACAAAATGTTTTCTTCAGGAACGTAAGAAATAGAAATATTATCGTCTCCAAATCCATCTGCATATTCAGGATGTTTTTGAACTAATTTATTAAATTTACTCAAATCTTTTTTATCGACATGTGCATCAACATTATAAATAGTTGAACCTATTGTGGTTTTACTTACATCTGCGGAAACATTATCTAAGCCTCTAAATGATACATTCATCTTTTTTCTCCTTTTTATTTAAGATTTTTATGTAATAATAGTAACAATGAAAAATAAATTTTTTGTTAATTTTTAACAAAAATATACAATTTAGTGTTAGATTGTTTTTTGTTGAATATATTATTATTTTATAAGGAGAGTAAAAATGACAATAAAACCGTTAGCAGACAGGATTGTAATTAAAGTTATCGAAGATACGGAACAAACTTCAGGTGGAATATTTATTCCTGACAGTGCAAAAGAAAAACCTCAAAAAGGGGAAGTTATTGCTGTTGGTACAGGTAAAATGCTTGACAGCGGAGAAAAAGAACCACTTGATGTAAAAGTAGGCGAAACAATTTTATATGCTAAATATTCAGGAACAGATGTAAAAGTCGACGGAGTTCTTTTAAAAATATTATCTATAAAAGATGTTTTAGCTATTGTTGAATAAAGTAAAAATTTTAAATGGAGGAAATATAAAATGGCAAAACAAATAGTTTTTAATGAAGAAGCCAGAAAAAGCTTATTAAAAGGCATTGATGCAGTCGCAGATGCAGTTAAAGTTACACTTGGACCAAAAGGTCGCAATGTAATTTTAGGGAAAAAATTCGGAGCTCCTCAAATTGTAAATGATGGAGTTACAATTGCAAAAGAAATAGAATTATCTGATGAATTAGAAAATTCAGGTGCTCAATTATTAAAAGAAGTTTCAGCAAAAACAAACGATGTCGCAGGTGATGGAACAACTACCGCAAGTGTTCTTGCTCAAGCTATCGTAAAAGAAGGTTTGAAAAACCTTACTGCAGGTGCAAATCCTATGTGTATGAAACGTGGGATTGATAAAGCTATTGAACTTTCAGTTGAAAAAATTAAATCAATGTCAAAACCTGTTGATACAAAAGAAGAAACAGCTCAAGTTGCATCAATTTCCGCAGGTAATAATAACGAAATCGGTGAATTAATCGCTCAAGCAATGGAAAAAGTAGGACACGACGGAGTTATTACTGTTGAAGAATCTAAATCTTTCGGAACAAATTTAAAACTTGTTGAAGGTATGCAATTCGATAAAGGATATATTTCCCCATATTTCGTAACCGATGCTGAAAGAATGGAAGCTGTTTTAGAAGATGCTTATGTACTTTGTGTTAATAAAAAAATAAACTTGATTGCGGATTTAGTTCCTGTTTTGGAACAAGTTGCAAGAGACGGACGTTCTTTATTATTAATTGCAGAGGATATTGAAGGCGAAGCTTTAGCAACATTAGTTGTAAATACAATGAGAAAAGTTCTAAGAGCAGTTGCCGTAAAAGCTCCCGGCTTTGGCGACAGAAGAAAAGAAATGCTTGAAGATATCGCAATCCTCACAGGCGGAGAATTATTTACAGAAGAATTGGGCATTAAATTAGAAAATGTTACTACTCAAATGATGGGACTTGCAAAAAGAGTTGTCGTAACGAAAGATGAAACAACAATTGTTGTAGGTGATGAAAACAAAAAAGCTGTTGCCGAAAGAGTTTCTTTAATTAAAAAACAAATAGAAGCTTCTGACAGCGAATATGATAAAGAAAAACTTCAAGAAAGATTGGCTAAATTATCAGGTGGAGTTGCCGTAATTGAAGTCGGTGCTGCAAGTGAAGTCGAGCTTAAAGAAAGAAAATTAAGAATTGAAGATGCGCTTAACGCAACTCGTGCGGCAAACGAAGAAGGTATTGTCCCCGGTGGCGGAGTTGTTCTTCTTAGAGTTCAACAGGCTCTTGAAAAACAACTTGATAAAGTCAACTTTTTAACAGATGATGAAAAAATCGGATTTAAAATTCTTATGTCGGCACTCGACGTACCTCTAAAACTTATTGCACAAAATGCAGGTGCAAAAGGTGATGTCGTTGTTGATACAATTAAATCCGAAAAAGATTCTTTTGGATACGATGCACTTAAGAATAATTATACAGATATGATTAAAGCAGGCATCGTTGACCCCGCAAAAGTTGCTCGTTCAGCTTTAGAAAATGCGGCTTCAGTTGCTTCTATGTTATTAACGACAGAAGTGGCTATTGTCGATATTAAAGAAGATAAACCTACTATGCCTGATATGTCTGCAATGGCTGGCATGGGTGGAATGATGTAATTTTATTATTTACAATATATCTTTGAATAAGGGCGTTTTGCAAATCAAAACGCCCTTATAAATTATAATCTTGAATTTTATAATTTATATGTTAGAATGAGCATGAATATAAAACAGGTACCCTTGGAATATGGAAATTCACTCGATAAAAAAGACTAATGATATATATTTGGGGAATGCGGAAAAACATTTTGGGAAAATGGGCAAATTGTATTCTCCGTTTAATGATGATTTTGTTGAACAAAAAGTCGTTGAACAGAAAGTTGATAAATTTTTTAAAACTTCTCATAATACATCAGATAAAAAAAATAGCTGGAAGGCTTTATTAGGCTCTTCGCTTGCAGTTTTAGGAGCACTATTACTTATCGGAAGAAAACAAAAACCGGATATCAAGCTAAACTCTTTAAAAAATGCTTTTAATTTAACACAAATTAATTACGGCATTAAAGAAATTTTTATAACAAGTTCAGCCGGCATAGCAGGTGGACTTGCAAGTGGTCTTTTAGATAAAAAAGAAAATAATAAACTTGGAAAATTAAGAGAAGCGGCTTTTCAAATGGCGAATATTGCATTTCCTACCACTTTGGTCGGACTGGGCTTAAAACTTTGTGAAAAATCTAAAAAATTGAACAATCCTCTAAGCAAAATTATCGCAGTTGGAATTGCCCTGCCTCTTGGTATTTTTTCTGCGGTAAAAACCACTCATCATTTAGAAGATAATGTGTTTGATAAAAATGAACTTTTCCCAAATAAAAAAATGAAGAAAAAAGATTTTATTATTCATGTTGATGATGTAATAGGTGCTTTGGTTATTGCAAAAATACCTTTCATTGAAAAACTTCATGTCGATAAAATTCTACCTATAATCTATGCTTGGTGCGGATACAGAGTTGGAAATAAATAACTTAAATTAAGTTTAAATCCAAAAACTTTGATAAATCCTTTCCTTCTATTATTTTTTCTATTTTATCAAGTAAATTATCAAATTCCGTTAAAGTATATTTTTGCATAAAATCTAGTTCTTGCGGAATTTTTATATCAGAAGATGTTTTCACATTAATAAAATGCTCATTCATTGCTAAAAAATTTTGATACGTTTCTACAATTTTAATAAAATTCTCATCTAATTTATCATCTTTTCCAGTGTAATATTTAACATTTTGAGAATAATTTTCAATATATCCTTTTATGGCTTTAAATTCTTCAAGATATTCAAATCCATCTAAATCTTCTTTTTTTAAATTTAAAAAATTATTTCCTGAGATTTTTTTATCCGATTGAGCATACTTTATATAACCTGCCCAAAGTACACAACCAACCCAAAATCCAAGTGTGGATTTCAAAGCTTTTTGACAAATCGGCAAAATTGTTTTATAAAACATCTTCTGCTGATTTATATTTCTAAAAGAACGAAGCCTGAACGTCGCTTGTTCAAGTGTCGGTAAAAAAGGAACGAGATTTTGTGCATATCCGGGGTCAAAAGGAACATTGTTTTCAAATTTCATTTATAACTCCTTTATTCAAAATCAATTGTAGGTTCTTCATCAGTTATTATATTTTTACCGATTGCTTTTTCTAAAGCAGCTCTTGCACTGTTATAATAATAAAGCGATTGATAATAATTCAACTGTGCAAGTTGATAAGCGACTTGTGCATCTTTTAACTCAATAGGATTTCCAACTCCAACCCTATATCTTCCAAAAGAAAGCTCGTAATTTTCTTTAGCCTGCTTTACCTGCAACATTGAAACAGGAATTTGATTTCTTTTTTCCAATAATTTCAAATAAGCATCTTGCACTTCATAATAAATATCATTTTTAGAAGCTTGTGCATTAGCGATTTCCGCATCATAAAGAGATTTTGCCTCATCTATTTGCGATTTTAAAAGAAGCCCGTTTATCTGAGGGAAATCTAAAAATAAGCCATAATTATAACCATAGTTAGCAGTAGGAGTTCTACCCCCAACCATAAACGCACCTTCTGCTTTAATCGTCGGGGCAAATGATTTTCTGGCAAGTTTTACGGCTTGATTTGCAACATCAACTTTTAATTCGGCAATTTTAAAATCCGGCCTTGAAATCTTAGCTATCTCATAAGCTTCTACTAATTTTATTTCTATCGGACAAAAATTTAATCTTTCAGAAACAGTAAATCTGGTATCATAAGGCAAGCCCATGGTATTATTCAACCTTGCCATCGCAATATCTATCATATTGTCAGCTTGAATTAACTTTAACTTAGCATCTGATAAATTAACCTCTGCGATAGTAACATCTACCTTTGGATTTAAACCTATTTCATACAAAGCTTTTGCCTGATTATAAAACAACTCGAATTTTAAAACAGTATCTTCTGCAACTCTCTTATTATCCTGTGCAAACAGAAGATTATAATAAGCATCTTTTGTTGAATAAACAACTTCATTTATAGTAGAAGCTAATGTTTGTTTATAGCTTTCATATTCCATTTTTTTAATAGTTACTTCATTTTGAGTTACCCCAAAATCATAAATTAGCTGAGATAAACTTACATTTCCCAAAAGATAATAATTATATGTGGCCGATGATGGACCTATTGCATCTGCAAATAAAAGGTTTCTATTTCTTGAGCCTGAAGTTGTCCATGATACTGTCGGGAAATAATTCGACCATTTTTGCGTAATTCTTGCATGCGAAGCAAGTGAATTATTTATAGCGGCTTTTATTCTCGGGTTATTACCCATTGCCAATTTTAAACAATCATTTAAAGTTACATCTAATAATTTTTCAACACTGCCTTCTATCAACAAATCTGCTTCTCTTTGTTCATTTTTTATAATCGGAGCAACTTCAGAACCTTCCGGATATTCCGCCTGTATAATAGAATTTCCTATACTTTCTTTTACTATTTCCTGAGGTTTTACAGGTTTTTGAAACTTAGGCAAAGCAAAAACGCTTTGAGTAAAACCACTTAAAAATATTAAAGATGTAATAAATATGATTATTTTTTTAGTCATTTTTTCCTCTGGATTGAATTTCCTTTACAATATCTTTAATAAAATCATAAATTTTTATTCCGAAATTTTTAATATCATCATTAAAATCTCCGTTTTTCATTTTTTGAATTACAACATAAAACGCCGGAACAACAAGTGTTCCGATACAGACTACCGCAATCATTCCTCCTATAACTGTCATTCCGACAGAACGACGGCTTTCAGCACCTGCACCAAATGCAAGAACAAGAGGTACAACACCTAATATAAATGCAATTCCTGTCATGATAACGGCTCTAAATCTCAATTTAGCAGCTTCCATTGCAGCCTCTATAACAGATAACCCTCCATTTTCTTCAGCTTCTTTCGCAAATTCTATAATCAATATTGCTTGTTTTGTACTCAATCCGATAAGCATTACAAGACCGATTTGCGAATATAAATCTAAAGCATATCCTGCAACATATTGGAATAACAACCCACCTGCAATCGCTATCGGCGAAACCAACATAACAGCCAGAGGCAATGTCCAACTTTCATATAATGCAACTAAAAATAAATAAACAAATGTTAATGCCATTGCCAAAATCATTCCGATTTGTCCGCTGGATTCCTTCTCTTGAAGTGAACTTCCTGACCATGCAAATGTCATGTCAGACGGTAAATTTTTAGCTGATATTTTTTCCATTTCTTTTATTGCAGCACCTGAACTTACGCCACTTGCTGCATTACCGTTGATTGTTACAGATTTATACAAATTAAATCTAGGAATAGTATATGGTCCAACTTCATTTGTTATGATAACAAGCGATGTCAATGGAACCATCTGACCTCTTGCATTTTTAACATAAATCTTGTCTATATCTTGTTGATGTTTTCTAAAATCACTATCACCTTGCATCATTACACGATAAACACGCCCATATTTATTAAAATCATTTATATAAGATTTTCCGAATACAGAGGATAAGGTTTGATATATTTCATTTATAGCAATCCCTTCAGACATAGCTTTGGATTCATTTACCGTAAATTTTAACTGCGGTAAATTTGCACTGTATTGCGTAAACATACTTGTTATTTTAGGACTTTGTTGAGAAACTTTTATTAAATTCATAGCTTCATCATACATTTGTTGAGGATTTCTATCACCTTTATCCAATAATTGATATTCAAACCCTCCAAACATACCTAATCCCGGAATTGACGTAGGAGAAAAAGAAACAACCGTTGCAGATGGATAGCTTCCGAATTCTCTTCTCATATTACTTAAAATTGAAGGCATTGAAAGCTTAGAACCTTTACGTTTACTCCAATTATTTAATTCACTGATTATCATTGCCGTATTTTCACCGGAAAATCCGACCATTGTGATTACTCTTTTTATTCCAGCCATTTCTCGAATTCTTGTTTCTATTTGATAAGCAACTTCATCTGTTCTCGAAGCTGATGAACCATCAGGTAATTGAATTTGTGTGAATAAAACACCTTTATCTTCTATCGGTAAAAAGCCTGTCGGAATTAATTTAAACAATACACCGGCTATTAACACTAACGATAAGAATGTAATCATTGTTTTTTTAGGAGACTCTACAAAATATCTAACTGCCTTTAAATATTTATCTCTAAGCTTATTAAACCAATCATTAAATTTATTTATAAAATCGAAATCAGACTGTTCTTCCCCTGATTTCAATATCAAAGAACACATTGCAGGAGAAAGTGTTAATGCAACTATTGTAGACAAACCTATAGAAATTGCAATACAAGCAGCAAATTGTTGATACATTCTTCCCGTAA
>CAYYAL010000031.1:3490-14313 GCA_964469445.1 uncultured Muribaculaceae bacterium | reverse complement strand
TCTTCTCTGCAGCTTGTGATTTGAAAAAAGAAGGATTAAACGTTAAACCTGAAATTATGATTCCTTTAATCGGACACGTTAACGAACTTAAAGCAGCTAAATCTGTTTTAGAAAAAGTTGCTAAAGACGTTATGGCTGAAAAGGGTGTCGAAATTGATTATATGTTCGGTACTATGATTGAAATTCCTAGAGCAGCACTTACAGCTGATCAAATCGCTGAATATGCTGAATTCTTCTCATTCGGTACTAACGATTTAACTCAAATGACATTCGGTTATTCAAGAGATGATGCTGAAGGTAAATTCTTAAACAGATACGTTGAACAAAAAATCTTGCCAAGAAATCCGTTTGAAACTCTTGACCAAGAAGGCGTAGGTCAATTAATGCAAATCGCTTTAGAAAAAGCATTAAAAGTAAGACCTAATTTGAAACGTGGTATCTGTGGCGAACACGGTGGCGATCCTGATTCGGTTAAATTTGCTCATAAAATTGGATTGAATTATGTATCATGCTCTCCATTCAGAGTGCCTCAAGCAAGACTTGCAGCTGCTCAAGCAGTTGTTGAAGAAGCTGATTTAGTTGCTTCTCATTAATCTTGTTAATGATTAGAAGAGGCGGTGGGTTTAATTAAACCCACCGCCTCTTTTTAGTTATTATTTTTAGGGCGAAAGTATTATTTAAAAAACGCACTTCGCTTGCAAGGGCATGTTTAAGCAGTGTTTTATTAAATGATAGTTTCGCACTTTATTAAATTAATTTATTTCAAAAAAGCTTCTGCAATTGATTTTTTATAATCAGGTTTTAAAACGCCGACTTCGGTTATAATTCCTGCGATAAGTTCGTTTGGAGTTACATCAAACCCAGGGTTAATTACGTTGACTTCTTTTGCACAGATAATTTTTCCGTTAATATGAGTAACTTCTTCATGCGAACGTTCTTCGATAACAATTTCGTCGCCTGATTTAATGGAAGTATCAATCGTAGATAATGGAGCCGCTATATAAAATGGAATATTGTGGTATTTTGCTGCAATTGCGACTGTGTAAGTTCCGATTTTGTTTGCGGCATCGCCGTTTGCTGCAATTCTATCAGCACCGACCACAACCATATCAATAATGCCTTTTTTCATAAAATAAGAGCACATTCCATCAGTGATAAGTGTTACAGGAATGCCGTCCATTGCAAGTTCAAAGGTTGTAATTCTTGCACCTTGCTGTCTGGGTCTTGTTTCATCGGCGAAAACTTTTATCGTATTATCTTTAGCCCAAGCACTTCTTACAACCCCAAGTGCGGTTCCGTAACCCACTGTTGCCAAAGCTCCTGCATTGCAGTGGGTCAAAATTGTTGCACCTTTTTTAACTTCTTTTGAACCCCAATATCCGATGAGTTTGTTAATTTCTATATCATCAAGTTCCATTTTGATAGAAAGTTCAATAATTTTTTCTACAATAGTCTTAGGTCCATCAGAAAGTGTTTTTGCATAATTTATAACTTTATCGACTGCCCACATTAAGTTTACGGCGGTAGGTCTTGAACTCTTTAAATATTCACCTTTTTCGATTAAGTAGTTTAAAAAATCAGTCTTGTTATCAGTTTTAGATAAAGCTTCCAATCCTGCGAGACAAACTCCGTGAGCTCCGGCAATTCCGATTGCAGGTGCACCTCTTACAATCATTGTTTTAATTGCATTATACATTTCTTCAGATGTTTTTATATCGACATATTTATATTCATAAGGTACGACCAATTGGTCAACCATTCTTGAGCAGTTGTCCACCCATTCAATAGTTCTTATTTTAGAGTTGAAATCAACTCTATCAGACAGTTTTGTTAATTGTTGCATTTATATTTCCTTGTTTAGTTATTCTTTAATTTCAAATTCTATATTTTCATTTTGTTCTTTTTTAATTCCGAGAAGAGCTTCATAAACATAAGCGGTAACAAGTCCGGCAAAAGCATTCATTAAGGCACTGAATAGTGCGATGAAAATAAGAAGCATACATAATACAATAAAGCTTCCGAAACTATTGAAGAAGTATCGCATAAAAAATTGTGCTCCGAGTTTTGGAATAAATCCTATAATAAGATTAAGCGGAACGTATATGACGGAAGCTGCAATGAAAGATACAAAACCTATAACAGCACCGAAAACAGCTCCTTCTTTTATATCAAAAATTCCTATCAAATCATTTTTTTTCATATAAATTAAAACACAACTTGCTAAAAAAACTATAAGGATTGTGCTTGAAAAAATATTAATATAAGGGATTAGGGATAAAAACCCTAAAGCTCCGCCTGCGATTGCAGATAGTATTGCAATTTGTTTTAATAAAAATAAATTCATAAAAAATTCTCCTTTATAGATTATTTTGCCACAAGTTGTTTAAAAGTACAACAGCGAGCATGGCATATTGCAATAGCCATGGCATCTATGGTATCGTCGAGCTTAGTTAAGTCATTTCTTTTTAGAATAATTTTAACCATATTCTCAACTTCTTTTTTTTCGGCTCTGCCGTAACCGGTTAAATTTTGTTTTATTTCCATCGGAGTATATTCAAAAGTTTCAATTCCGAGTTTTTCAAGTGCCAGAATTATAACGCCTCTCGCTTGAGATACAGGCATGACAGTTTTTTGATTTTTAAAGAAAAATAATTTTTCGACAGAAGCTACTTCGGGTTTATATTTCTCAATAATGGTTTTCATATCTGAATATATTTCCAAAAGTCTTTGGGCTTCGGTGTTTTTGTTGGAAGTTTTTATTGCACCTGAATGAAGAAGAGAAAAATTATCTCCGTCAAAATCTATAATACTGTAGCCGACAATTGCCATGCCGGGGTCAATTCCCAAAATTTTCATAAGATAAGTATAACAATTTTTTATGAAAAAGTTTTTTTGTAAAAAAAATGCAATATGATTTAAAATTTTTGATATAATAAGTTTATGGATATTGAATTAAAATCACAATTTAATAATATTGTTGCTCGATTTGAAAAAATAAAGGAGCATCTTTGACCCTGTTGTATTACAAAAGCAAATAGCAGATTATGAACAGGAATTGCAAAAGCCTGAGGTTTGGAAAGACCAAAAATTAGCTTCTGACTTGGGTGCAAAGTCTAAAAATATTAAAGATGAGTTGGAAAAACTTTCATTTTGGCAGGGTTTAATTGATGATGTAGAAGTCGCTTTTGAACTTGATGATGAGAGTTTGAATGAAGAAATCAGCGGAAATTTGTCAAAACTTGAAAAAGAATTTGATAAATTTGATGTGCAAAAAATGTTATCAGGAGAATATGACGAGGCAGATGCAATTTTATCAATAAATGCAGGAGCCGGCGGAACCGATGCTCAAGATTGGGCAAGCCTTTTGCTTCGTATGTATACTCGTTGGGCTGAAAATAAAGGCTGGAAGGTCGATTTGCTTGATAAATCAGACGGCGAAGAAGCAGGAATTAAATCAGCTACGATAAAAATTTCAGGAAGATTTGCTTACGGATATGCCAAAGCCGAAAAAGGTGTTCACAGACTTGTAAGAATTTCGCCTTTTAATGCAAACGGAAAAAGACAAACAAGTTTTGCATCTTGTGAGGTTTCTCCGATAATAGAAGATTTTGAAAAACAGATTTCAATTCCACAGGAAGAACTTGAAATTGGAACAATGCGTTCAGGCGGTGCCGGTGGACAAAATGTTAATAAGGTTGAAACAGCGGTCAGAATATTGCATAAACCGACAGGAATTGTCGTAAAGTGCCAACAAGAGCGTTCTCAATTGCAAAACAAGGAAAATGCAATGCAAATTCTTGCTTCTAAATTACTTGCAATAAGACAGGCCGAACACGAAAAAAAACTCGCTGAGCTTAAAGGTGAAAATTTTGATATAAATTTCGGTTCGCAAATTCGCTCTTACGTTTTTCACCCTTATAAAATGGTTAAAGACCACAGAACAGGATTTGAAATGGGTAATGTTGATGCTGTAATGAATGGCGATTTAGACGGATTTATCGAAAGTTTTTTAAAATCCAAGTAACAATTTATGATTTCTTAAGACTTGTAAAAGAATCATTCTTACTTATTTGGTCAACAAATTTACTGTTTATATTCATTTGAGATTGTTTTTGTTGCTTTTCCATTTCAAGTTCAGCGTTAACTATTCTTTTTGTATTTTTTTCATTGAATTTTTGTAACCATATCATAAATGATGGAACCATCAAGAAGGTAGCTACGAAATTGAAAGCACTGTTCATGATTTTTGCTTTTCTTACATAGTTATTCTTAGGATTTGCAAAAACATCGTAAATAGGTTGCAAATCTTCTTTTTTAGCTTTTGCAAATGAATCTATGATTTCATCTGCTGAAACTTTATCCAAATTTTTACCTAAGATTTTTTCTGTTTGAGATTTTACGGATTTATCAAAGGATAAAACTTTTTTCAAATCTCCGCCTTCGCCTTTTATGAATTTAGCAAAGCCTGCTAAACCTTCTTTATAAGAAGCTAAATCACTGTATTTTGCAATTATTTGTTTATTTTTCAAAACCTCAATGCCACCGGTAGGATTGAAATAGTTTCCTAATTTTTGAAGAATTCCTTTGTGATTTTTTGGAGTGAAATTAAGAACAAAACCTGATTGTTTTGTGAAAAATTTTGAGAACCCTTTTTCTAAAGATTTTGCAAAGAAAAGTATTGCAGTCATACTGGTTAAATCACGAGTAAGAATTTCACGTCTGTCATGTTTGTCATAAGCATTTAAAAATCTTGGAATTAATGTTGCACCATATAATAAAGTCAATGTAACGGGCATGGCCATTGTAAATCCGTTGTATTCTGTTTTTTCTGCAAATTTTGTGAATTTTTCATTACTTATTAATTTTTTACCTAAGTTGGTAAATGCTGAACCGAAGGCAATATTAGAAACATTATTTGTTTTCATTTTTGCCTCCTTCCGCAGGAACAACTCCGACTAACCCCGGATTTCCTTTTTTATTTTTATACAATTTAGGGATTATTAAGGTAAAAGAGAATAAGGCCAATGTCATTGCTGTTGTTGTTGCAAAACGTTTTCCTATTCTATTTAAGTTGAATTTATTTACAAAATCAGAGATATTTTCGCTAAGCTTATTTTTAGAAGCTTTCTTTGAAAGGGTGGAAGTTATGTCTTCTGTATAATTTTTCAAATCTTTGGTAAATTTTTCAAAAGAAGTTGTTAATATTTTTGGCTTTTTACCATCGGATAAGAATTTAGCAGTCAAAATTCTGTCATCAGCTGATAAATATCTTTTCTTGATTTTAATAAAATCATTCATTAATTCATCTGCCAAATCTTCTGAAGACCCTTTTACTTCTTTTCCAACAAGTTTTCTAAAGAAACCTTTTTTAGGAGCATTTTCAATTTCAATTGTTTTTTTAGCAAATTCTTCTGCTATTTTTTCTGCATTTTCGATTTTATTGTCAGTAGAAGCGTTTAATAAATTTATAAATCCTTTTTTATAAAAGTCTTTTTTCATTAAGTTTTTATCAACAAGAGCTTCTTTAGACAACGTTTTTGAGTATTTTTCAAATTCTTTACCCATGCCGTTTATAAAATCAACGCCAACTTTACTTGCTTTTCCGAATATTTTAGTTCCGGCATACAAGATTACTGAAGGTATTATAAACATGCTTGGTCCGCTTAAGAATTCTCTTAAAGCTTCACTTGTTGCGAACGCAACATTTTTTTCACCTGTTTCATTTTTATTTCGACTAAATCCTGTTATTACACGAGGAAATGCCATACCCAACATATCTTGAACGACGAAAGATGCTGCAAATCCGCCACGTTCCATGCTGTCCATAACCGCAAGCATCACATCTCCGCCACCTTTAAAAGAAATGTTTTTCCTTTGAGGCTCTATTGTCTGTGGGGTTTGTATATTTATTTTATTTACATTAACAGGTTGTATTGACAATATTTCACACACCTTCTTTCATCTACTACTTAAATAAAGAAAAATTATTCAATTTTATTGACAAATTTACACTTATTGTTTACTTTTTTTTACAAAAGGTCCCCTAATCAGAATAATAAGTGTATCTAGTATACTTATTATTTCATAATAAATCAAGTGTAATAAGTACACAAAGCAATAAATAGTTACAAAGAATACTCACATTTGTTAGTAGTAAACGTTTTGGTTGTAAATTTATCCACCACCTGTAAATGAAGCTATTTCTACTTTGTCGGCATTTTTTAATACCGTGTTATAATTTTCTTTATAAATAATTTGTTTGTTAAGTTCAACTACATAATAAGCCGGTAATTTGAGAGAATTTAATAAATCTTCAATTGTGGAATTTTCATTTAAGTTTGTTTTTTTATTATTTACAAAAATTTCCATTATTTACCAAGTTTCTAAATCAGATGTTTCCAAAAGGTCTTGAAGTACAGGAAATACTGTCTTTTGAGTCATTTGGAAAGTAACAGGAGTTATAGAAATTTTATTATTTCTAACAGCGGCAATATCTGTAATAGATTCTTCAGGTTCGTTTGTAAGTTCGCCTGCAAGCCAGTAATAAACTTTCCCTCTCGGGTCGATACGTTTTTCATAGCAATTTGTAAACATTTTTCTACCGAGTTTTGTAATCATAACGCCTGACATGTCGTCAAGAGCAAGTCCCGGAATATTTACATTAAGAATAGTTTTTCTTGGAAATTCAAAATCTTTAATTTTAGGTACGAGCATTGCGATAAATTCAGCAGCCGCCGCAAAGTCTTCATAAGAACTGTGCATACTGCAAAGAGAAGTTGCCATACTTTTGTAACCCAACATCGCTCCTTCCATCGCACAGCTTACAGTTCCTGAGTAGAGAATATCTGCACCAAGGTTTGGACCGTGGTTTATTCCGGATATTATTAAATCAGGAAGTTCATTTTCTTCTAAAATTGCACTAAGTCCTATTTTAACGCAATCTCCCGGTGTTCCTGTTGTAACCCAACATTTTTTGGCTCCGCAAATAGGGTCTAATTCTTCTACTCTAAGCGGTGCGTGTAATGTCAAAGAATGACCTGCCGCACTTCTTTCTCTGTCAGGTGCGACTATATATATGTCATGCTCTGGGCTTAATGCACTTGCTAAAGCTCTAATTCCGTTAGCTGCTATTCCATCATCATTTGATAATAATATTTTCATTTTAAATCCTCTTCTAAAATATTTTAAATAAAACCATATAAAAATTATACAATAACTTTGTATATTTTAATAGTTTTCTCGCACCAAGTACGATAAACATATTACCGTACTTGATATGTGAGAAAAAAATCTTAACTAACTCCGAGAAGTTGTAATGCTAAAGCAGGAGTTTGGTTTGCTTGCATTAATACCGCTGCGGAAGATTGTTGTAAAATCTGATATTTAACCATGTCGGAAGAACTTTCGGCTATATCTGTATCAAGAATTCTTGATTTAGATTGTTCCAAGTTTTCATTCATAACGGCTAGGTTGTCAACGATTGATTCCAATCGGTTTCCGTAAGCTCCGATTTTAGAACGACCGTTTGTGATTGTATCAATTGCTGTATTTATTTTAGGCATATATTTTAAAATTTCATCAATTGACCAATTTGCACCTGATTGTCCGGCTGAAATTCTGATATCACCGCCTAATGTTGAAATAGTTACATCTATTAAAGAATCACCCACATCTATTGTATTAATACTTTTATCAGAGCCTATTCCTACTTGTAAAATTAAATGTTTTGTTGTTTTTCCTGCTTCAGGTTGCCCTAAAAGTTGAATTCCGTTGAAATTTGCTGAAAGTGATATATTTTGAACACTATCCAATCTTTCTTTAATTTCCATTAAGATTGTATCTTTTGCGGATTCGTTATAAGTTCCGTTAGCTGCTTGAAGACATAATTCATAGATACGTTGCAAGTTGCTCACTGCGGTAACCATGTTTCCTTCTGCAACTGCAAGTAAGTTTTGACCATCTTGAGCGTTTTGTGTTACTTTTTTATTACCGCTTATTTGTGTTTTTAAACTTTCTGCGATTGATAAACCTGCTGCATCATCTTTTGCTGAATTGATTTTTGAACCTGATGATAATTTTTGCAATGTTTTTTCTAAGGCAGTGTTATTTTTTGCTAAATTATTTTGAGCTATCAATGATGCTACATTTGTGTTGACTACTATCGCCATAAATAATTTTTAAACCTTTTATTTTCTCACATTTATTTTTTCGGCTTATAATTCTCATACTTTAGTATAAGTTTTTTTACATTTTTTGCCCAAAAACTTGATACATTAAGCATTTTGGACTATTATACTTAAGTATGAGAAATCGTCTATTCGGAGGATAAGGTGCCACATTTTTTTATAAAATCTGATAAAATCAATGAAAATTTTATTGAAATTGATGATGAAAATATATTTAAACATGTTGTTAAATCGCTTCGAATGAAGCTTGGCGAAAAGATTTTATTGATTGATGAAAATAAAATTCAATATGAAGGCAGAATTAATGAAATTTCTAAAAGCACAATTTTAGTTGAAAATTTAAAGTCTTATAAATCTCAAAAAGATTTAGATTTTGATTTATATTTAGCTCAAACGCCTTTGCTTAAAAGTGATAGTCAATTGTTGCTTGTTGAAAAAGCGACGGAGCTTGGAATTCGTGGAATTTATCCGATTTTTACTGATTTTTGTGCTGTTAAAAAATCAGTTATTGAAAATAAAATTCAAAAATATCAAAAAATTATGTTTGAAGCTTCTAAACAGTGTGAAAGGGCGACTATTCCGACTTGTTTTGATTTGATTGAATTGAAGAAGCTTTTGGAAAAAGAAAAATTTTCAAGAATTCTTGCATTTGTTGAGAGAAGAGGTAAATTTAAGCTTAAAAATTATTTAAGAGAAAATCCTATTAAAAAAAATGAAAAAATTCTTGTTATAATAGGGGCTGAAGGTGGATTTTCTGAAAGAGAAATTGATTTTTTTGAACAAAACGGGATTATAACTTTGTCATTGGGCGAATTGATTTTGAAAGCAGAAACAGCTGTTGTTGTTGCACTTGGAAATATTGTTTATGAATATGACGGATAAAAATATAGTTGATAAAATTAAAGAAGATGAACTTTTGAGGCAAATTTTTGACTTTGCTCAAAAATTTGCCTGTAATTTATATCTTGTAGGCGGAGCTGTTCGTGATTTATTTGAAGGGAAAATTTCTTTAGACAGAGATTTAATTATAGAAGGAATGACTTCAAAATTGTTTTCAGAGCGGTTGGCTGAATTTCTTGATGCGACTTTTATTGAACTTGACAGTGAAAACGGTATTTATCGACTTGTGATGAGGGATAAAATCAATTTTATAGATATTGCCGATTTAATCGGTGATACACTTGAAGACGATTTAAAAAGGCGTGATTTGACGATAAATTCTATTGCGGTTAATTTAAAGACTTTTGAAATTATAGATTTGAATAATGGGATTAAAGATTTTAAAAAGGGGATAATCAGGCATATTTCTTTTGAAAATTTTCTTGACGATCCTTTAAGATTTTTGCGAGTATTTAGATTTCAGGCTATGCTCGGATTTGAAATTGACAAAGATTTAAAAGATTTTATAAAGAAAAACGGATATTTAGTTAAAAAGTCGGCAAAAGAGCGTATTACGTACGAATTGATGAAATTGTTTTCAGGTAAATTTGTCGATAAAGCATTGTTGGAAATGGACTTTTGTGGTCTTTTGGAAGAAATTTTACCTATTTTTAAAGAGGTAAAAAAAGTTCCTGAAAACTCTCATCATCATTTGGATTTATTTCATCATTCCATTGAAACGGTAAGGCAAGTTCAAATACTTTATGAAAAATCTGAAAAAGAAGTAAAAGAGCATCTTGAAAAAGTTGATTTTGGTGGATTTTCGAGGCTTGCTCATTTAAAATTATCTGCATTTTTGCATGATATCGGAAAACCTCAAACGTGGACTATTATTGAAGGTCGACACAGATTTATAAAACATGATGAAATCGGGTCAAAACTTGCGATTGATATTTTGAAGGATTTGAAATTTTCAAAAAAACAGATTAAATATATTTCTTTGATGATAAAAAATCATATTTATCCTGCAAATGTTGTTTCTTGTGAAAATCCTACGGAAAAAATATTTATGCGATTTGTGCGAAAAATGCAGGAAAATTCTTCTGATGTAATTCTTCTTTCAATGGCGGATAGACTTTCTGCAAGAGGATTTGAGATAACAGATAAAATTTTGAACGATAATATTAACGGATTAAAAAAATTATTGAAATTTTATTTTGAAACTCTTAAAATTCAAGAACCACTTCCCAAATTGCTTGACGGAAAAGAAATTATGAAAATTTTAAATTTATCTCCTTGTAAAAGATTGGGCGAAATTATTGAGCAATTGAAAGAAGCACAGATTTCCGGTGAAATTTTAACAAAGGAAGAGGCTATTGATTTTGTTAAAAATGTAACAATTTAGCTTAATTTTTGCATGTTTTCCTAAAAAAAATACTTTATATAAATATCACGTAGGATATCTATGAGGTTTTTTTAATGGACAGTATTCAAAGAATATCACAATTTGCAGGCGAAAAAGCTTTTGTAAGTGGAGCTGTGCGTGTTGATAGAAAAGAAAAACCTGAGAAAACCAAAAAAACGAAGAAACTCGGTAAAACTTCTAAGATAAATCCTACTTTGACAGAAGTTATTGAATCAGGAACTTATGCTTATGACAGTGAATTGGGTGTAGGTGTTCGAGGCTCTTGGATTCAAGGTGAATCTTTTTGCCAAATGGGGCGTGAAGGTATCTTGAATACTCAAGCTATTACTTAA
>CAYYAL010000031.1:0-3390 GCA_964469445.1 uncultured Muribaculaceae bacterium | reverse complement strand
TTTATAAGTTCATCTAACAATATATTGCAATCGGCGACAATTCCTATGTCTGAAATTTTAAATATAGGGGCGGTTTTATCATTATTGATTGAAATTATTTTTTTAGAATTTTTCATGCCGACAGTATGTTGAATTGCTCCTGAAACGCCGAATGAAATATAAATTTCAGGTTGAACACTTTGTCCTGTTTGTCCGATTTGGATTTCTTTTTCGCCAATTCCGATATCAAGAAGTCCTCTTGTTACGGCAATTTTTGCGTTTATTTTTTGGGCGAATTTTTCCAATTTGCAAAAATTCGCCTTATTTTGTAAACCTTTTCCTCCGCAGACGATTATTTTTGCGTCGGATAATAAATTTTCTTTAATTTTTGTTGTTTCTTGTAAAATTTTGACTTTATTTTCAAGAAGATTTAAGTTTATTTTAAATTCAATAAATTCTGTTCTGAATTTAATCTTATGAGATGTTTTTTTAAACGTATTAGGTCTTATTGTTGCCATTTGTGGAGTGGTTTTAGATAAAATTGTCGCCATTAATTCACCGCCAAAAGTCGGACGTGTCGCTAATAATTTCCCATCTTCAATTTTTATTTCGGTACAATCTGCAGTAAGTCCGCAATTTATAGACCCTGCAATTCTCGGAGCTAAATCTTGTCCTTCGACGGTTGCCGGAAAAAGGAAAATATTCGGATTAAATTCTTTTATAAAATCGGACAAAGCTATTGTGTAATAAGTGGTTGAATAGTTTTCAAGTTTTTTATCATTAATAAAATAAACTTTATTAAAATCGGAATATTTGCTTCTGTCAAAACTTTCGGCATTAATTCCGCTTCCTAAATATATTCCGACTATTTTTTCATCAGTAAAATTTCGGATTTCTGAAGCTATTTGAAACGGTGTTATTGCATTTTTTTGAAGATAAATTAAAATCATAAATTTATCTCCTTATTTAAAATTTCTGCTAAATTTCCGGTATCAGAATTTTCATAAAATACGCAATTTCTTGCCGTATCAGGTCTAAAAGCTTTTGAAACATAAGTCGGAGAACCTTTTATGCCGACTTCATGTTCAGCTAATTTTAAACTTTCAAAATCAAATTTTTTAATTTCTGCATTTTGTCCTTTTTTATAGCCGTTAATTTTCGGAGGAATTAATGTGTAATTATTTTCTGTAACCGCAATAAGTGCAGGAATTTCTACAGATACAAGTTGTTTAAAATCTTCTGTTTCTTTTTCAACGATTAAATTATTATCAGTAACTTCAATTAAATTTTTGGCAAATGTAATCTGAGGTAAGTTAAGGTTTTGTGCAATCATTGAAGGAGTTTGAGCTGTATCTCCGTCAATTGCAAATTGTCCGCAAATAATTAAATTGAAATCAATTTTTTTAATTGCAGCCGACAAAATTTTTGATGTAGCAATTGTATCAGATGCGGCAAATTTTTTATCAGAAATAAGAATTCCTTCATCACAACCGAGGGCTATTGCAAGTCTTAAAACATTTTCGGCCTGAGTTGGGCCCATTGTTATTGCGGTAATTTTTCCGCCGATTTTTTCTTTGATTTTTAAAGCAAATTCAATTGCCCAAGCATCGCAAGGATTTAGAATGCTTTCCAAGCCTTCTCTTATAATAGTATTGTTCCTCGACCATTTTATATCAGATGTGTCAGGAACTTGTTTTATGCAAACGACTATATTCATTATTTTTTCTGCTTAGCTTGAATATCCAAAGCCGCATTATGAGCGAGAAGATAGACAGAACAAGTGTTATAAGCTTTCAAATACCAAGCACATCGTTCTTGTGTGCAAACTCTTTCAATATCGCTACCCGCACTCATTAGTGGGCAAAAAGGAATATTTATATCTGTCATAATTTCTCCTTTAATTTTTATCAGCCATTTTTAATAAATTACAATTTTCATCTCTATTTTTTTCAATTTCTTTATAAATGCGAGTTCTGTTGATAACTTCGTCAAAATCAATTTTATGAGCATTGAAATCAGGGCCGTCTACGCAAGCGAATTTGACCTCTCCGCCGACAGTTAATCTGCAAGCTCCACACATGCCTGTTCCGTCTACCATAATTGGGTTCATGCTGGCTTCGGTGTAAACTTTATCCCTTGTTAAATCAGCAACAGCTTTCATCATCGGCATAGGACCTACTGCAATTACGTAGTCGATTTTTTCGGAATTCATTAATCTATCTAAGACTTGAGTTGTAAATCCTTTTTCGCCCAAAGAGCCGTCATCGGTTGTGATAAATAGCTCTGTACAAGCATCTTTCATTTTATCTTGCCAGAAAATTAAATCTTTGTTTCTTGCACCCATAATCATGTAAACCTTATTGCCCGCATCTTTAAAGGCTTTCGCAATTAAATAGCAAGGAGCTGCCCCGTATCCGCCTGCAACACAAACAACTGTTCCGTAATTTTTTATATGTGTAGGTGTGCCCAAAGGTCCCACTAAGTCAAAAATTTTATCATTAACATTTAATTCGGCAAGTTTTTTTGTCGTAAATCCGACTGCCATAAAGACTATTGTCAATAACCCTTTTTCTTTGTCAACGTCAGCGATTGTGAGCGGAATTCTTTCTCCATCATCGGAAACTCTTAATATAATAAACTGTCCTGCCTTTGCATTCCTTGTAATATAAGGAGCTTCTACTTGAATTTCATATTGATTTGGACAAAGCTCTTTTTTAAATAAAATTTTATAACCCATATTAACCTCTAAACTAAAATATCTTGAACCATTATACTACAAAATTAATTAAAATATTCTTGCTTTTGATTTTATTGCTTTTATATGTTATAATAGTAAAACTATGTTATTTATTATTAGGTGTAAAGATTTCATATAATATGCGAGGGATTTTTTTTAAAGTTCCTCGTATTTAGATTTTTAAAATAAGTATATTGCGTTGATATGCTTATTTTTTTATTACTTGATATATGGAAAGGAAATCATTATGAACAAACTTGATGATATAAAAAATTTTATACAAAATAAAAGAGAACTTTGTATATTTATTGATTATAAGGATTTAATCAATGAAATATTTATCGAAAAAGATATGAATGATAGATTTATTCGTATCTTTGAAAACTTTACGAAACAAAATTTTTTAAAAATTTATATTTTATTTGAAAAGGATTATGACAAGGCGAAAATAAATAAACTTTTACAAAAGGTCAATAATTTATCTATTGTTGAATATAATTCAAAAGAGTTTAAGAAAATTTGCTATGAATTCAATAAAATTTATTTACCGATTTATATTGGAAATAATTTGGAAATAACCAATAAGATAAAGAAAATTAATAATGAAAGTATTGCAATAGGTATAAGCTTTTTAAATGGTGAAAAAGTCAATAAGAATGCGGATATAGAAATTT
>CAYYAL010000030.1:8819-14455 GCA_964469445.1 uncultured Muribaculaceae bacterium | reverse complement strand
AATGTGTTTTTGTAAATATTCCTTTATTATTTTAATATTTCCATTTAACTTGCCTTCCTGACTTCTGAGCTTCTGAACTTCTATAAAGTATAAATCCCTAAGAACTAATTATTTACCAACAACTACGCTTCTAAATTGTTCTAAATCGTCTTTTGTATCAATTCCGATAGGATTAAAATCTACAATAGAAGTCTTTATCTTCATGCCCATTTGTAAAGCTCTCAATTGTTCAAGACTTTCAGCCATTTCTAGCATGGTTTGATTTGCAGACGTCATTTTCAAAAGAGCTTCTCTTTTATATCCATAAACCCCCAAATGTCCATAAAAAGCTGCATATTGAGCATTTCTTTCAAACGGAATTTTTGAACGTGAAAAATAAAGTGCATAACCATTATTATCAATAACGCATTTTACGCAATTTGCATCTTCAATATCCTTTTTATTTTCTAAAACCCTTATAAGTGTAGAAATATCAGTATCTGTTTGTTTAATATTTTTAATAACTTCGTCAAGACTTTCAGGCGTAATTAATGGTTCATCACCTTGCAAATTCACAATATATTCTATTTCAGGGTGTCTTAAAACTACTTCCGCAATTCTATCGCTACCGCTATGATGAGCGTCGGACGTCATTTCAACTTCCGCACCAAACATAAGAGCCGCATTAAAAATATCCTCATTATCCGTTGCGATAATAACCCTATCTGCCAAAGCTGCTTTTACCGCTTTTTCAAAAACCCATTGTATAATAGGTTTTCCGCCGACTTCTATCAAAGCCTTGCCTTGAAGTCTTGTAGAGCCATATCTTGCAGGAATTATAATCGCTGTTTGCTTATCTTCCATCTATTAACCCTCTACAACTCCCATATTTCTAAACTTCTTATATTTATCTTCTTTTAACTCATCAGGCGACATTTTCAAAAGTTTATCAAGATTTTTCTTAATCGCTTTTTTCAAAGCCTCTGCCATTTTTTTATGGTCGCAATGAGCTCCACCCAAAGGTTCTTTAACAATTTCATCAACAATTTTTAAATCAATTAAATCTTGCCCCGTAATTTTCAAAGCATCGGCCGCAGTATTTGACATTGCAGCATCTCTCCAAAGAATTGAAGCACAACCTTCAGGAGAAATTACAGTATAATAAGCATGTTCTAAAATAAGGACTTTATTTGCGACCGCAAGCCCCAAGGCCCCGCCGGAACAGCCTTCTCCTGTAATTACAGCAATTACAGGAACTTTTAATTTAGACATTTCTCTTAAATTGACGGCAATCGCAATACCCTGACCGGTTTCTTCTGCCTTAATCCCCGGATATGCCCCCGGAGTATCAATTAATGTTATAATCGGCAAATTAAATTTATCCGCATGTTTAAACAAACGTAATGCCTTCCTATAACCTTGCGGTTGTGGCATGCCAAAATTATGTTCAAGATTTTCCTTAGTAGTTTTACCTTTTTGAGTTCCGATTATCATAACAGGTTTTGAACAAAACTTTGCAACCCCGCCGATAATAGCCTTATCGTCCATGCCTGCTCTATCACCGTGAAGCTCAACAAAATCTTCTGTTATAAGATTTACATAATCAAAAAAATTCGGACGTTCAGGGTGTCTTGCTATTTGCAACTTTTGAGCCGGTTGCAAATTTTCATATAACTCTGTTTTATATTCCTGTGCCTGTTGTTCAAATGTTTCAATTTCTTTTGATAAATCCATGCCTGACTCCAAACTTATTTTTTTCAGTTCTTCTATTTTTTCTTGAATTGCCAAAATCGGTTTTTCAAATTCTAACGTAATCATAACTATTTCCTCAGCTTTGTATAAATTAAAGACGTTAAGAATGTAATTCTATTAATTTAGAAATAATATTCTTAAGCTCCTTTCTGTTAGCAACAATATCGACTTGTCCGTATTTTAGAAGATATTCTGCCGTTTGAAAATCAGAAGGAAGTTTTTGTCTTATAGTTTGTTCAATAACACGTCTTCCTGCAAAACCTATTCTTGCACCTTGTTCCGCAATAATAACATCGCCTAAAGTTGCAAAACTTGCCGTAACACCTCCAAACGTAGGCTCTGTAAGCAATGCAATATATAAAAGTCCTGCTTCATCAAGTTTTGCACAAGCACAAGAAGTTTTTGCCATTTGCATTAAAGATAAGGCACTTTCTTGCATTCTTGCTCCGCCTGAAGCTGTTATAGCCAAAACAGGCAACTTTTCTTCAATTGCTTTTTCAATAAGGCTGGTAACCTTCTCGCCAACAACACTTCCCATAGAACCGCCCATATATTCAAAATCCATAACAGCAGTTGCTACTTTTTTCCCGTTTATCTCGCCGATACCTGTAATAACAGCTTCATCAAGTCCTGTCTTATCCTTCGCTTTCTGCAATCTGTCCTTATATGCTTCTGTATCAATGAAATTCAATGGGTCAGTCGGTTTTATTTCTGAAAACAATTGAACAAACGTATCCTTATCAAATAATTGATTTATACGTGTTCTTGCATTTATTCTAAAATGATAATCACAAATCGGACAAATCATATCATTATCTTCCAAATCCTGATTTGTAATTTGCGTTTGACAGTGAACGCATTTTGTCCAAAGTCCCGGCGTATCATCTAAAATCTTAGCTTCTAATTCCCGCCTCTGTATTTGTGCTTGTTTCCTCTTCTCAAACCAAGATTGTATAGTCATATATTTATTAACCTCTTTTTATTATCTGTATATTATAATCTAAAATTTTTACCTTTGCTAATATAACTCAAAAATTAACATTAAACATAATTTTTTGTAAATAAATATTAATTTTTTCAAAAATTTTACCCCAAACCACGCAAAATAAATTATTCAGAGTATTTATATAACAGGCGTATTGTTTTTATCTGAAAAAATACGTATAATTAGAAGGTTACTAAGACTTTCAAAGAAGAAGAGTTAAATAAATGGTAGACAATCGTTCTGCAGGGTTTTACGGAGTTGGCGGTTCTTTTAATTTTAAAAGTGGCGATATTTCGGGAACAGCTGCAAAAACGCAAGATGACAAAATGGGTCAAGGCGGTGAATATTTTGCTCAAGACGACCAAGAGGACGAAAATGAACAAAATCAAAACCGAGATTTTACCGATAGGAGTGCTCAACTCAGAGCCACTCTTAATTCACTTGCCATGAATAATATTGCAGGAGTGATTGACTCAAAAAAACGCATTAAAAACATTTTGGGTAAAGACGAGGACGAAGAAAAAGAAGAATTTGAACTGGACGAAGAATTTTTAAACGATTACGAATAAATTATTCATCAAAACCCTTTTAAAGGTTCGTATATAAATAATCTGCAAGCATTTTTGTCAACTAGACAGTCGTCGTGTGGTTTTTGTAAATTAGTATCCGATTCACCTATTACGCAATAGGTATCATGCTCATCACCTGTTAAATAATTGAGTTTGCAAATTGCAGTACGAACCGGAAGATTTTGAAGGAAGATTGTTCTTTTCGGAGGCTCTGTTGTTGAAAAAACTCTTTTTGTTACCCCTGCTTGAAAATTATTCATAACAAACTCTCTTGAAGGAAGGATTTTACCGGAAGGATAAACATCAAATCCAAAAACATCTCTTTTTTCAACACCTTTTCCGTCGTCGCCGTTTATATCAACATATATACGAAAATATATTAAATCTCCGGAACCTAATAGCAAGTCGTCTTTTTGAAAAAATCTTAACCCATTACCTGTTGAAAACACCGCATAAGCAGAATCATAACTCCCCTTATAAATATTATCACAATTCACCATGCCGACTGTATTTAAAACTTTTGATAAACATTGACACAAACCGTTGGTATTTTTAAAAGGAGCCGTTCCGTATATAGCCTGAACCTCTTTTGACGCCTTAGTAACTGTATTATAAGCAATATAATATTGCTGTAAATCAATTTTTGTTTTTGAAGTTTTTTTAATATTTGTTATCACCGTTGCGATAACAGCAATTATAACAATAACCACTAAAATTTCTGCTAATGTAAATGCAAACCTTTTTCTCATCAAAACTCCTAAATCACTTTTATATTTTTATTATAACACTATACAATTTGATTTAAAAGAATGTTATTTTGTATTTTACATTTTTCCTAACATTTGTTGAGCATTTGCTAACCGAATAACCAAATCTCCAGAACTTAAACCTTGTGATTCACGCTGTTTAATTTGACGAATTAAATCATCAATTTCAAATGCAAGCATTTGTTTTTGCTTTGAATTTTGGTTGTTTCCATTTTTAACTGGCGATGAAGCAGAATTTGTTGCTTTAGAAGGTTCTGGAGAAACTGTTGATACAGTTGTATTTGTTGTATTTGTTGTATTTTCATTTTCCGTTTCATCTTCCTCAGCCTTTTGTTTCGCAAAAACGATTGCACGATCAACTTCGCTACGGAATGAAGCTATATCTTTACAAACAAGGGCATTAACCGCTGATAAATCTAATGGTGTTGTTTGAACTTTAGTAACAACATATTGTTCAATTGTTTTCTCCTTACCTGGTTCATTCCATTTATTTTGACTTAAGGATAATTCACAACCTTGATAAGTATCTGCAACTGTTGATGTTTGTTCCCATTTGTATTCGGTTTGAGGTTTATCGGTTGTTGCTGACTTATCAACTTTAGGTTGCTCAACCAGTTGTTCAGGCTTATTATCTAAAGCTGGGGTATTAGCTGGTGCTGGGGTATTAGCTGGTATTACATCATTTTGTTGTGGCTGTGCTCCTTCTCCTACAAATGGATTAAAACTACTCCACTGATAATTTGATTGTTGTTGATTTTCTGTAAGTGTAATTTCAGTGCCTTCAATTGTTGGTTTAGAAGAAAGAATATTTTTATCTTCTTGAGGTGCCGGATTTTCTCCACTATCTTCGGTTCCTTCGGTCTCTTTATCTCCTTCAGCATCGTCTTTTCCGTCTTTTATAGGTGCACTATTTGCTTTGGAAATAATTTTATCATATTCTGCTAAGTCTTTATTAAGTTTATCGACAGATTCTTTCGCTGCATTAATATCTTCTTTCGTTTTTGCTTCATCTTTTTCTAATTTTGATATTTCTTTTTCTTTTGCTTTTTTATTACTTTCAGCTTCTTTTTTCTTACCTTCAGCTTCCTTCTTCTGAACTTTTGCTTGATCTATTTGTGCTTGTATTCCTGGTTTTGCCTTAGCTTCAGCGGATGCAAGTTGTCCTTCTAATTGTGAAATTTGACCTTCTAAAGTACTAATGGTTTGGGTTTGGGTTTCAATATCTCCGTCTATTTTTGTCAAATCACCTTGTGCCGTTTTAAGATTACCTGATATTGTCTTAAGCTCTTCTTCTTTCTTTCCTATATCAGTATTTTTCTTATCTATAGATTTTTGTTGTTGTCCTTTATACTTTTCAGCCTGTGATGCAATTCTTTTTATCTGTTTTGCCTTACCTTTTTCAATTGCTGTTTCCAATTGTGCCATAAGTGCTGCCGGATCTTTTGCTGCTGCCACATTCCCCATTGCATCTTTTACAGAACTTGCCATATTACCTACTTGAGTAATCCCTGCAGATATAGTACTAATAATCGTCTTTGTTTTTTCGGCTTTTTGTTTTTCTTTAACATCTGCTAAACCACCTGC
>CAYYAL010000030.1:0-8719 GCA_964469445.1 uncultured Muribaculaceae bacterium | reverse complement strand
CCATGTCATGACATGGTTTTTAGGCATAATTTTTTCTTACTTTTTTATTTCAAAATTTAAAAATAAAGGCGGGATTTACAAAAAGTAAATCCCGCCTTTTTAATATATTATATTTTCGCTTACGAACAACCTGAATATCCACAATTCAAGCAGATAAAACAACCTTCAGCCATTTCAATCTTTGTTCCGCATTCAGGACAAGTTACTGTTTTAACTTCACCTGTCGGTTGATATTCTTGAATTTCTTCAACCTTTTCTTCTTCACAAATTTCAACAGAAGCCGTTTCTTCTTTTTTAGGAGCTTCTATATTCATCGGTTGAAAAGTTCTTGAATTATTTCTGTAAACTGTTATTCCTTTAAGATTATTTTCAAAAGCTAAAATGTAAGCTTTTTCTATATCTTCACGGGTTGCATGTTCTTCAAAATTAACCGTTTTAGAAACAGCGTTATCGGTATGCAATTGAAATGCTGCTTGCATTTTAACGTGCCATTCAGGAGTTACGTCATGAGCTGTTGCAAAAATTTGCTTAACTTCATAAGGAATGCCTTCGATATGTGCAATTGTTCCGTCAGAAGCGATTTTTTCCATCAACTCTTTAGAATAAAAACCATGTTGTTTAGCATAATTTTCAAAAATCGGATTAACTTCAAGCATTTCTGTTCCGTCCATAACAACTCTTAAAAATACAAGCCCGAAGAGAGGTTCAACCCCGCCTGAAGCACTTGCTATCATTGAAATTGTTCCTGTCGGTGCGATACAAGTTGTTGTTGCATTTCTTATGCCGAATTCTTTAATTTGAGCGTCCAAATCAGCCCACATTTCATCAGAAATCATGCCTGCTGATTTTCCGCTGTATTTATTTGTTAAATATTTTCCGCATTCATAAACACTTCCGATAAAGTTAGAGAAATATCCTCTTTCTCTTGCAAGTTCAACCGACTTAACTTTTGAATGATAATCTATGAATTCCATCACTTTATAAGCTAAATCTGTACCTTCTTGAGAATTATAAGAAAGGTTTAATTTCATAAGCATATCTGCCCAACCCATAACTCCAAGTCCGATTTTTCTATTATTTTGAACCATTTCGGAAATTTGAGGTAGCGGATAATTATTAACCGTAATTACATTATCCAAGAAATGAATAGCTGATTTTGTTGTTTGAGCCAACAAATCCCAATCAATTTCATTAGTACCTTCTTTAAACATCAAGCCCAAATTAATTGAACCCAAGTTACAAGCTTCAAACGGAAGCAAAGGAACTTCTCCGCAAGGATTTGTTGATTCAATATCCCCTATTAATGGAGTTGGGTTGTCGCCATTCATCTTATCAATAAAGATAATTCCGGGTTCACCGTTTTTCCAAGCACCATCAACAATTAAATCAAATACATATTTTGCACTTAATCGTCCTGCCACTTCATGATTAACAGGATTATAAAGTTCATATTCTTCGCCTCTTGATAAAGCTTCCATAAATTTATCCGTAATCGCAACTGAAATATTAAAATTATTCAACTTATTATTATCACTTTTGCAATTAATAAATTCTAAAATATCAGGGTGGTCAATTCTTAAAATACCCATATTGGCACCGCGTCTTGTTCCGCCTTGTTTAACAGCTTCCGTTGCAGAATTAAACACTTCCATAAATGAAACAGGGCCTGAAGAAACACCCATTGTTGATCTTACAACACTGTTTTTCGGTCTTAATCTTGAGAATGAAAAACCTGTTCCGCCACCTGATTTGTGAATTAATGCTGTATTTTTTACTGTTTCAAAAATTTGTTCCAAACTATCTTCGACAGGAAGCACGAAACATGCTGATAACTGTCCTAATTCTCTTCCTGCATTCATCAATGTCGGTGAATTCGGCATGAAATAACGATTTGTAATCATTTCATAAAATTCTCTTGTCAAATCACTTACATCGTATTTTCCATATTGCAAATCTGCTTTTGCAATCGATGACGCAACTCTTCTGAACATATCAGAAGGAGTTTCTATACAAACACCGTTTCTATCTCTTTTTAAATATCTTTTTTCCAATACCTTTATAGCATTAGGTGCTAAATTCAACTCATCTTTCAATTCTAAACTCACTTTCCTACCCCTTCCATGCCTAATTTTTTTGCTGTTTTATAATTTTACATCAAAACCTTCGAGCATGGATAGTTTTTTAATAAAATTAATACTAAACTGTTAATCTTTTTTAACATTGTAAATTAATTGTCAAAAAAAGATGTTTTTGGGTTTTTTGTAATATACTATTTAAAGAAAAAAGTTTATGGGAAAGTAAAAATGTTGATGGAAAAAATGATTAAAAAAGAAAATTTGAAGCAAAATATAACTCAAAAGAGTAGTTTTTCGACAGATAACGATGAATTTACTTCACTTTCAACAACCGCTTTATTAGCAAAAAATGCTGTTCCTTATTCACACAAAAAAGTTGCCGATAATTACGTAATAATTAAACGTATTTACAAATTTCAAGCAGTACAACCAAGAATTTCCAATCAAGAACTTTCTTTGTTGACAAAATATGATTTCAATCCGTTGGAATGCTCTACCATAAAACAAATCAACGAAGAATTGGCTCTCTTAAAAAATTGGTCGCTTTCACCAAATCAAACTCTTAGAATGGAAGCAGACGAAATCATTACGATAAGAGCAAAAGAATTAAAATATATAATCGCAAGTAAATATGCTACCATTTCCAATGAAATATATGATGGGCATAAAGCTTTGGAAAAATATTTTGAAGAAATTACAAAATTTTACATTTAAAATATAAAATAGCAAAAAAAAAATTAACGGGGTTTAATCTTTAACAGAAAGATTTGGAGAAAAATGAAGGTTTCTAATATAAGTTTCACATCAAATAATTACCCGTTTCCTCAAAAGGTTTCAAGTGAAACTGCGTTTAAACATAAAATAAGAAATGACGGAGCCTCTGATAAAGTTAAAACCGGAGTATTTTTTACAACACTTGCAGGAGTCGGAATTGCCTTAGCAGGAATTGCAAAACATCAAGGTTTTTCTCTAAACTTGAAAAAAATATTAAACACGCCGATAAAAAATTCTGCTTTAGCAAAAATGAAATATGAAGAAAAAGAAATAATAACTTTAGCAGTAGGTTCACTTGCGGGCGGACTTGTTGGCGGTAGAATTTTTGATGATAAAAAACATTTTAAGGCTAAATGCAGAGAATCTGTTGTGCAAATGCTCGGAAATATAATGATGCCTCTAATTTGTGTCGGTGGTGGGGTTAGAATTTACAATAAAACTATTCAACCACTTCTTAAAAATTCAGGAAAATTTAAAAATGCCCTCGGAAAATTAGCAGTAAGTGCCGTAACTTTAACAACCGGTATTATTTTAGGCAATAAAGTAAGCAATACTTTAAATGAAAAAGTTTTCGGGATAAAAGATGACCGAAAAATTAAATTAAAAGATTTTTCTGCACACATTGACGATATGTGCCTTGCAATTACACTTGTTACAATGAACGATAAAAATGCAATTTCAACAGCAATCTCACGAATAATTCCGGCAGCACTTATGGTTGCAGGATATTCAACAGGTACAACTCAAGAACACGGCAAAAAAATCGAAAACACTACGAAAAAACCTAGCCCTTTAGAGCATCAGCCCCGGAAATAACTTCTAAAATTTCCTGCGTAATAGCCCATTGACGTGCTTTGTTATAATCTATCGTTAAAGTTTTTATCATTTCTTCTGCATTATTTGAAGCAGCCGACATCGCTGTCATTCTTGATGCCAATTCGCTTGCCTGTGCTTCTAAAAGTGCTTGATAAATTGTATTCGTCAAATATAAAGGAACAATTTTTTGCAAAATTTCTTGTTCACTCGGCTCAAATATCATTAATGGCTCTATTACAGAAGTTTCAACTTCAACTTTTTCAACAGCAGAAGTATCAATAGGTAAAATCTCCCATTCTTCAATTCTGTAAGACATCATATTTTTGAATTTTGTCGTAACGATTTCTATTGAATCAATACTGTCTTCAATAAAAGCTTGGGCTAAATCTTCCGCAATAACATTTGCTCCTGATGCGGTTACATCACTTGCAACAGAAGTATAATGCTTTGCTATTTCAAAATTAAATTCATTTGCCTTTCTTTTTAATGATGAAATGCCTTTCAAACCAACAACAAAAAGTTTTACCTTAATATTTTTTTCATTATAATTTCTGACTTTTTCCAAAGTTTTTCTTACAACATTGGCATTATAAGCCCCTGCAAGTCCTTTATTGGAAGTTATTACAAGAATTCCGGCAGTGTCAATGTTTCTTTTTTTCAATAACTCAGGGTAATTATCTATCGCCATATCGACATTCAATCCTTCTGCAGAATTAACACCGACTTTAGCAAGAAGACGTTTGAACATAATAATAAGTTCGTCAGAAAACGGACGATTTGCCTTAACAGTCATTTCAGCTTTTTTAACCTTAGCTGCAGCAACCATCTTCATCGCTCTTGTTATTTTCTTAGTGTTTTCAACACTGGATATTCTGCTTTTTATGTCTTTAAGATTTGCCATTTAATTACCTTTATTTTTTATCAGGCGGACAAGCCTTTTATAAAAGGCTTGTCCGCCTCAATTTCTATGAAAAAGTTTTTTTGAAACTTTCCAAATGCTTATCTAACAATTTTTTATCGTCATCAGACAAACCTGCACCTGAATTTAAACTTTTTGCAAGTTCAACAAGGTTTGCATCAAAATAATTAAACCATTCTTTTTTGAAATCAATTATTTTTTTATTGTCTATATCATCTAAAACGCCTTCGTTAACAGCATATAAAATACTTACTTGTTGTGCAACTGAAAGCGGTTTATATTGAGGTTGTTTAAGAACTTCCATCAATTTTTGACCACGTAATAATTGTTTTTTAGTTGCTGCATCTAAATCGGACGCAAATTGAGCAAAAGCTTCCAATTCTCTAAACTGAGCCAAATCAAGTCTTAATTTACCACCGACTTGTTTTGTTGCTTTAGTTTGAGCGGCACCACCAACCCTTGAAACAGAGATACCTGCGTTAATTGCAGGTCTTACACCTGAGTTAAACAAACCTGTTTCCAAGAAAATTTGTCCGTCTGTAATTGAAATTACGTTTGTCGGAATGTATGCAGAAACGTCGCCGGCTTGAGTTTCAATAATAGGTAATGCTGTAATGCTTCCGCCACCCAATTTGTCAGACAACTTAACAGCACGTTCCAACAATCTTGAGTGAAGATAGAAAACATCTCCCGGATAAGCTTCACGTCCCGGTGGTCTTCTCAAAAGCAAACTCATTGCACGATAAGCTTGAGCATGCTTTGTTAAATCATCGTAAATTATAAGAACAGCTTTTCCTTGTTCCATAAATTCTTCGCCGATTGCAACCCCTGCAAAAGGTGCAATATATTGAAGCGGGGCAGATTCATTTGCTGTTGCTGAAACAATAATCGTATAATCCATCGCTCCGTGATTTTCTAAAGTTTTTGCTATTTGAGCTACGGTTGAAGCCTTTTGACCGATTGCTACATAAATACAAATTACATCTTGACCTTTTTGGTTGATAATCGTATCAATTGCAATAGCTGTTTTTCCCGTTTGGCGGTCGCCGATAATCAATTCTCTTTGACCTCTGCCGATAGGAGTTAAAGCGTCAATAGCCGTTAAACCTGTTTGTAAAGGTTCATGTACTGATTTTCTGGCAACAATTCCCGGTGCAACTTTTTCTATAGGACGAGTTTTTTCAAATTTTATATCGCCTTTTCCGTCAATAGCTTCACCTGTCGGACTGACAATCCTTCCGATTAAACCATCTCCAACCGGAACAGATGCGATTTTTCCCGTTGTTTTAACTTGCATACCTTCTTTTATTTGAGCGTATTCTCCAAGAATTACAACCCCAACGTTATCTTCTTCCAAGTTAAGCGTAATTCCGAGTGTTTTTTCTGCGTCTTGAAATTCCACCAACTCATTTGACATTACATTACGAAGTCCGTAAATACGAGCAATTCCATCACCAACTTCTAAAACAGAACCTATATTTGAAACTTCTGTCGAAGATTGATAATTTTCAATCTTGCCTTTAATTATTGAACTGATTTCATCTGGTTTAATTACTGCCATTTTTTTATCCTTTATCTTCTTAACTTATTTTTATCTAACTAAAGCCATTTCCATTTTTTCTAACTTATGTCTAAGACTTGTATCTATAATATTATCTCCGATTTTTATCAATAAACCTGCAATAATATTTTCATCAATCTTATAATCAACCGCAACTTTTGAATTTAATTTTACTGATAATTTTTCTTCAATTTTTTTTCGATTTTCTTCGGTTAATTGAACAGCGGAAACGACCTCTATTCTTGAAATATTGTTTATTTTATCTACAAAATCAAAATATGCCATTTCTATATCTTTAAATAAAGAAAATCTATTTTTATCAAATAATACATAAACAAAATTTTTAATCATTTGATTAATCTCATCGCCAAAAACTTGCTCAAAAGTGGATTTTTTATCTTCAAGCGAAACAATTGGACTTTTCAAAAAATCTTCTAAATCTTGTGACAAATTTAATGTATTATCAATAAGTGCTAAATTTTTTGTAATTTCATCAAAAGTAAGTTTGCCCTCTTTTGAAATATCAACCAAGGCTTGAGCGTAACGTTTAGCTATTAACATATTTTTTGTATCAGCCATAATTTTAAAAACTTAACCTTTCCAACTCGTCTATACTGTCATCAATGTACTTTTGATGTAAACCTAAATCATTTTTTAATTCAGAAATAATCTTTTTTTCAGCAGAAGAAATTGAAGCTTTGGCTGTATCTTTAGTTAAAATTGAAACGAGTTTATTTTCTTCGGCTTCAATAACCTTCTTAGCATTATTTTCAATAGAAACAACTTGTTTTTCAGCATCTTCAAGGATTTTTCCCGCAATTTTTTCAGCATTTTGTTCGGCATTATCTTTAAATTCCTTGATTTCACTTGCCAAATTTTCAACAGATTTTTCTGTATTTTTTAAATCATTTAAAGCTTTTTCTTTAATTTCTTTCGCCTGATTAATCTTTTCAATAATGCTTTCTTGTAAAGAAGCTATTATTTTTTTAATATTTATTTTTTGAAAAATCCAGACCAAAATAGCAACAAAAATAATGAAGTTAAAAGTATTTGAATTAACAATTATATTCCAAATATGGGCTATTGTTGACATCTGCTACCCCTGCCTTCCTAAAATTTTTGACTTAATTTGTTCTGCAATATTTTCGACTTCAGATTCTAAAGAAGCTTTTGTTTGAGAATTTGCTTCATTAATTTCTTGTTTTTTTAAACTTACCAAATCTGCGGATTTTTTCTGTGCTTCATTTTTTAAATCAACTTGTTTGTTTTTTGCACCCTCGACCTTAGAATTCATAAAATCTTTGGCTTCATTTTTAGCCTTATTAAACTTTTCTTCTTTATCTGCAAGAATTGCTTTAGACTTTTCATCGGAATTTTTAGCTACTTCATAATTTTCATCAAGAAATTTTTCTCTTTTTTCCACAATTTTACGAATTGGTTCATATAAAATCCAATTCATTAAAACTGCAAAAATTAAAAAACTAACTGCTGATATTATAAAAGTAGCATTAAATTCCATTGTTAATCTATCCTATCATACCTGATAATTTCAAAGCTATAATCAAAGCATAAATAGCACAAGCTTCTGCAAGAGCTGCACCAACTAAGAAAAACCCGATAGCTTGACCTGAGATTTCAGGTTGTCTTGAAATAGCTTCCAACAAACCTTTTGTTGCTATACCAATACCAAGCCCTGCACCAACTGCACCAAATCCGATTGCAATACCTGCTCCTAATTGTGCTAATTCTGAAATTGCCATAATAATTTTCTCCTTTTTCTTTTATATTAATGTTCTTCTTTTATTGCCGAAGATATGTAAACCATAGTTAACATCACAAAAACTAATGCTTGAACACATGCTACAAGTAATTCAAAAAACATTATCGGCAAAGGCAATAAATAAGCACAAATGCCTAATAATGCACCTATAAGAATTTCTCCCGCCAATATGTTTCCAAAAAGCCGAAGTGCAAGTGTTAAAGGTCTTGTTACCATTTCTAATAACTCAACTAAGAATAATATGATATCAACAAAACTAAATCCATGTATAAAGAATTTGAATTTTTTCTTTGCTATTCCGACAGAAACATAATAAATTAATACAATAACAGCCATTGCCGCCGTCATATTTATATCGTTTGTCGCAGAAGCAATTTCACCATGCTTCAAATGAATTAAACGCAAAGGAAGTTGTCCCATTAAATTTGATACAATAATGAATAAAAACAAAGATGCAACAAGCGGAATATGCTTTCTGCCTTCCTTTCCGATAACAGTATCGGTTAAAAGCCAGAAAAATCCCATCAGCGACTCGGCAAAAGCTTGAAGTTTTGACGGAATAATTGATAATTTTCTCGTTGAAATAAAAGAAAATACTAAAACAAACAACATGGCTGACCACATTGAAATCAAAGTATTCATATTTACACTATATTGTCCGAGTTGGACAACCCAATGACCACCGCTCATCTTTTATATCCTCAATGGTTTTATAGTACCACTTTTTTGTTTTTTACGCAATTATATTATAAAAAGAACATAATTTTATAAAAATACATTGTTCAGATGAAAAA
>CAYYAL010000029.1:12525-14916 GCA_964469445.1 uncultured Muribaculaceae bacterium | reverse complement strand
CCTCTTTCAATTGTAAATTCCATATCTTGAACATCTTTGTAACCTAATTCAAGTTTTTTAGCGATGTCAACATATTGTTTGTATAATTCAGGCATTTCATTTTCCAATTCTGCAATCGGTTTTGGAGTTCTGATACCTGCAACAACATCTTCACCTTGTGCATTTGTTAAATATTCACCATAGAATTTATTTTCACCTGTTGCAGGGTTTCTTGTGAATGAAACACCTGTTGCACAGTCATCACCCATGTTTCCGAATACCATTGTTTGAACGTTAACAGCTGTTCCGTAATTATGGTCGATTTTGTTCATATTTCTGTAAGCGATTGCACGAGGAATATTCCAAGATCTGAATACTGCTTCAATAGCTTCTTCCAATTGTACATAAGGATCTTGAGGAAATTCTTTTCCTGTTTCTGCTTTAATTAATGCTTTGTAAGGTTCAATTAAAGATTTCCAATCTTCTGCAGTTAATTCTGTATCTAATTTATAGCCTTTTTCTTCTTTAATTTTTTCAATATAATCTTCAAATTTTTGTCTATCAATTTCCCAAGCAACAGAACCAAACATTGTCAAAAATCTACGGTAGCTGTCATAGCAAAATCTTGGATTATTAGTCAATGAAATCATACCTTCAACTGTTTGGTCATTCATACCTAAGTTAAGGATTGTTTCCATCATACCTGGCATTGAAAGTCTTGCACCTGAACGAACTGAAACTAAAAGCGGATTTTTTGCATCTCCGAATTTTTTTCCTGCTTGTTCTTCAACTTCTTTCAAAGCATATTTAACTTCTGCCATCAAATTTTCAGGCATTTTATTACCTGCATTGATGTAATTCATACATGTTTCAGTTGTGATTGTCAATCCCGGAGGTACAGGCAAACCTAAATTTGTCATTTCTGCAAGGTTAGCACCTTTTCCACCAAGAAGATTACGCATATCTGCGTTGCCCTCTCTGAAGAGCCATACTCTTTTTTCTGTCATATTTTTCTCCTTTTTATTATCTTGGTTAAAAACCAAACTACTAATTCTCTTAATCAAGTCTTTCATAAAATTATTTTAACATAAACAAGGAAAAGTAAAGAGGGCAAATCAAAGTAAAATCAATTATTAACTATGGTTTTAAACTTTTTAATAATTGCCCTTATTTTTTGAATGTGATAAACTTATTTTATGAATGAATTTAAATTAGAAAATCAAATTACAACAGTTTTAAAAAACAATAAAAATACGCCGAGAATTGCTTTGAGTTTTAATATAAACATCAATGAAGATGAAAAAATTGCCGGAACTTATTCACTTATGGCAAGGCTTTTAACCCAAAGTACTTCATCAAGAAATTTTGAAGAATTGGCTAACGAATTAGATAAAAATGCGATTGAACTTTCCTGCGATATGAAACAAGATTTTCTAAGATTTAGATTGGTTTGCTTGAATGAAGATATTGAATTAGCTTTGGAATTATTGTCTGATATCGTTAAAAATGCGGATTTTGCAGAATTTGAACAAGAAAAAGAAAAAATGGCAGGTGAACTTCTTGCCGAACTTGATTCTGCAAGAATGAAAGCCCTTGATAATTTTTATAAAAATATTTTTGAAAATCATCTTTACGGAAATACTTGTTCTAAAGTTCTTGAAACTTTAAAGGATATTTCGCTTGATGATGTTAAAAATGCTTACAAAAATATTATGAAAACAGGTGTAAAAATTATATCTTTGGTCGGCGATATCGATAATAACAGAATTAAAATCCTGTTAAATGAATATTTGGGACAAATCGAAAATAATTCAACAGAAAAAAGAAAAATTGAAATTCCTGTATTAAAAGAACAAAAAACGGTTGAAATTATAAAATCTGATGTTTCGCAAGCTCAAATAATTCAAGGTTGGATTTTCCCGAATTTTCATAATAAAGATTATTTTCCGCTTGTCGTTTTAAACAATATTTTAGGTTCTTGCGGACTTTCTTCAAGACTTTTTCTTGAACTCAGAGATAAAAAAGGATTGGCTTATACTGTAAGAAGCCTTTTTGAAACTTATTCAACTTGCGGTTGCTTCAGCATTTATATCGCAACAGAACCTTCCAATATTAAAATTTCTTTAGATGGATTTAAAGAAGAAATTGACAAACTTAAAACGGATTTAATCACAGAAAAAGAACTTAAAAATGCTAAAAATAACATTATAGGCAAGCAACAATTTATATCTGAAACCAACGCCCAACAAGCAAATTTACTTGCTTTTTATCAAACAATGGATTTGGGATTTGATTATCAACAAAAATTAATTGAAAATATTAAAAAAGTTACCACCGAAGAAGTAAAAAATGTGGCTAACAAATATTTTGATGAAAAATTCGTTATTTCTATACTAAAACCTTAAATTAAAA
>CAYYAL010000029.1:6096-12425 GCA_964469445.1 uncultured Muribaculaceae bacterium | reverse complement strand
TTTTAAAATCTTACAGAATTTTTAAAACTTCTTGCAACTCCAAATAATACCCTTGATTTAGTAGATTATTAAATCTTTCAAACGCTTGCGGAGCAATTATTTCAACTCTTTCCTTACCCAAATACAAACCTTCAACAAACCTTGCAAAAAGCTCGGTCGGACGTTCATAATATTTATTTAGCTTGTTTATCCTTGCTGAAACCCTCTTCTGCTTTTTCTGCAAAGAATTTAATCTTATGTAACAAGCAAATGCCTTCGGCATTTCCGGAAAATCTTCTTCAATTCTATCTATTGAATAAATCTTTTTTGAAAATAAATTTATATAGCAAACCCTATCATATTTCAATAAACACTTTGCCTTTGACCATCGAATATAACGATTAAATTCCTTAAATTTTTTTGAACGCTGAAATGAAGGAAATTCTCGCTTAATTTCTTTATCTAAATCCAATATCTGCTTTTTAATCCTCTTTTTATGCTCAAATAATTTTAAACATAAAGAATTTTCATCAACAAATTGCGTAACCTCTATTAATTCCGATTTTATTTCAGGCAAAAAATTCGAATTTAAATTTTCCTGCGAATTTTTTGCCTGAAATAAAACCTCTAAGCTTCCGCCTGTTCTTGAAATATTACCTTCAAGCTTGCTGTGAATATAATGAGCAAATTCGTGTAAGATTGTAGGAATAATTCTATCTTCTTTAATTTTTTTAGAAATATCAATTCTACCGTCGACAAAAAAGCCTTGATGACCACGGGCTTGCGTATTCAAATGAATATCAACGCCTAATGATTTAATATAATTTATCAATTCCTTTTTCAAACGGATTTTCCTTTTTTAATCCTCATCAAGACTTGTTTCATGGGCAATCCATTTTAAATATGTTTCACTTGCTTGAACAATCGGAACAGAAATAACTTCCGGAATTGAATAAGAATGGATTTTTTTAATTATTTTTTTAACCGTTTCAAAATGTTCAGCTCTTGTTTTCATAATTAAAAGCAATTCTTTTTCCTCACAAATTTCACCGTCCCAAGAAAAAATCGATTGCATTTTATCAATAATATTAACGCATGCAACCAAACTTTCTTCAACAAGATATCTTGCAATTTTTCTGGCTTCCTTCTTATTAGGAACTGTACAATAAATTAAAATAAAATCCATAATTCACCTCTTTTTCTAATCAAAAATTTTCTCAGGATTTAAAATGTTATTTTCATCAAAAATTTTCTTAATTTTTTTCATATAAACAATTGCATTATTATCAATAACATTTGGCAGAAAGTCTTTTTTAACTAAGCCTATCCCGTGTTCTCCGGATAAAACACCTTCTAAAGAAACAACTAATTGATAAATTTCTTTCTTTGCCTTTTTATAATTTTCATATTCTGTTCCATCTTCCATATCAAGTGCAATTTGCGGGTGAACATTTCCGTCGCCGACATGCCCGACAATACAAACCGTTAAATCATATTTTTCACAAATTGATTTAATTCCCAAAACCAATTTTGCCATATTACACCTCGGAACGATTAAATCATCTGTCAAAACATTGGGTTTTAATTGAGTACAAGCTCCATAAGAAGCTCTTCTTGCATTCCAAATCTTATCGGCTTCTTCTTCCGTTTTAGAAAATTTAATTCCTGATGCTTTATGTTTTTCAAAACAATTTATAACAGCTTTCTGTTGATAATCCAAAGAACATTCAAATCCGTCGATTTCAACAATTAACGCAGCTTGTTTATCAACCAAAAGCCCCGTCGGATAAAATTTTTCCACAGTATTTAAAACATTATTATCCATTAATTCAATTGTCGCAGGAACTATTTTATTTTCTAAAATTTCATTAACTGATATGATTGCATCTTCTATTTCATCAAAATAAGCCAAAATAACTCTTGAAGCTTCCGGTTTTGGAATTAGTTTAAATAAAACTTCAACGACAATTCCTAAAGTACCTTCAGAACCTATAAAGAGTTGATTTAAGTGATATCCTGTCGAATTTTTAATTGTATTTGAGCCCAACGTAATTAAAGTTCCATCAGCTAGAACTACTTTTAATTCAAGAACATAATCCTTTGTCGCCCCATATTTTAAGCTTTTTGGCCCTGCTGAATTCAAAGCTATACTTCCGCCCACAGTAGAAACTTTTAAACAAGAAGGATCCGGTGGATACATAAGATTGAGTTTTCCGACTTCTACTTGCAAATCGCCAATTACAACTCCTGCCTCAACTCTTGCGGTCATATTTTCTTTATTTATTTCCAAAATTTTATCCATTTTAGAAAAATTCATTATTATTCCACCGCAAACAGGATTGCAAGCCCCGACAACATTCGTTCCTGCTCCTCTTGCAATTACAGGAATTCTATTTTCATTTGCAAGCCTCATAACTGCTTGAACTTGTTCTTTCGTTTCAACAAAAATTACATATTGCGGTTTCGTTTCGGAATTTACAGTATTTGTTGCATCTTGAGAATAAACACAAAGTGTTTTTTCATCATCAAACACATTATGTTTTTCAACAATTTCTTCTAATTTCTCTTTTATATTATTCATCTACGTAAGAAGCTATTTTATCTATATTTTTAGTTAATTTTGCAAGTTGTTTTTCAATATTATCAACTTTTTTACTCATTTTATCAACATTTGAACCGGATAATTTTTCAAACATTTCTTCCAAATCAGCTTTTGTACAAACTTTTTCCATCTTTTCTTCAAGAACTTGCATTTTTTCTTGTTGAACTTCGAACTTTTCTTGAATTTTCTTCATATTTTCACTTGTAGAATCAATCCATTCCGCTAAATACATAAATGCTTGATGTAAAACTTTATCAGATTTCATACTTGATAAAAGCATTTCATTTATGTGATTAAGTTTTTCTTCCATTTTGGCTGTATCAGCTGAGGCAACACCTGTGAATTCAGGTAACTGTGCCTTTCCCCCAAAATTTTTCTTGTTTAATTTTATATCAAAATTTGAAAGAATTGTTCTAAAATCATCGAAATTATCCCTGACTGACATTTGAATTTCATCAGAATTTAATAAAACTTGATTTGTTCTTTCGCTGACGCTCAAGATACTATCCTTAATTCTGTTTAATTCCGCCCTTAAATCAACAGGTTGCGAAATCATTAATGAATTTTGAAGCGTATTGAATTTTTCAACTAATTCTTCAACATTTTTATCTGGTTCTACAACTGCAAGTTGTTTTAAATCCAATCGAACTTTTGCTAAATCCGATTCCAAATCCTGCATTGTATAAAGATAATCAGCATCTGAATCAGTTGATGTTTGCATCAATTTTATTTGTTTTTTCAAATCTTTAAGATTTTCTCCGACATCATAATTTGTATTTTCAACCTTGCTTTCAATATTTTTTATTTCTTCTCTGATAAATCCTGTTTCTTTATTCAATAATTTTTTAATTTCTTCAATATCATCTGTTAATGAAACTTGTTCCGTAATGCTTATTAACCCGCACAAAATCTCTTCTTTAGCCTTCGTTAAGATTGTTTCTAAATTTCCTTTTTGCTCTGAAGACAAATCATCTACTTTTTGAGAAATTTTTGTAAATATATCTTTAATTTCAGATTCAAAGAAATCTAATTTTCCTAATTCGTCAAGTTTTTCAAGCTTAGCCAAATCGTCTAAATGACTAAATTGATTAATTAAGTCGCTTTGACTTGCTAAAATTTCTTTTAATTGAGAAAACTCTTCGCTCATATCAACTTGAACAGCCATCTCTTCAGCGAAAATATCAATTCTTCTGTTCAACGCAACAAATTTCTCGTCCAAAACTTCTTGGGTAGGCATTTGTTTTGCAAGTCCTGTAATAGTTGAAAACTCTTCACCAAAATCAATATCTATAACTTTTTCTTCTAAATTTTCGATTTTTTCTTTAATTTCATTTAACGCATTTGAAATTTCCATACTCGAATTCAAACTTAATTCAATATAATTTTCTTTCAAAGCTGCAATTTCTGAGATTATTTGTTCTTTTTCCTTATCAAAAGAAACGATATCGCCTGTTTCTTCTATCGCAATTTTTAACAATTCCATCTTTTCGTCAAATTTGTTTAATGCCGTTGAAATCGTGTTATTACTACTTGAAGACAAATCTAAAAGCGAATTTCTTAAATCGCTTAGTGCATTTTCAACATTAATTTTTAACTCATCAAAAACTTCTTTTTGTTTTCCAAAATCAATAGAAAATTCTTCAAATTTAACAAAAACATCTTCAATAATACCTTTTTTCATTTCATCAAATGTTTTCGCCAATTTATCATTTTGCTCAATAATTTGTTCACTTAATGTATTTTCTGATATTTTTGCAGAAATGTTTTCATATAAATTTGCAAAAAGATTTCTAATAGTATCGGTTATATCTCCATATATTTTATCCAAATCGCTCATCTTGGAAATCATTGCAATTTCTTGGGAAAGTCCTGTTTCTATTTTATCAAATTGAGAATGCATGTCTTGCTTAAATTCTTCTAAAATCGGATTATAATCAATTTTTTTCGCTTCAAGCTCTTCAAAACAAACCTTCAAACCTTCAAAATTTTCACCCATCTTATTTAAAAGACTGCCTTTAAATTCTCCGACAAAATCTTCTAATGAATTTTTATTTTCTTGCGAATTTAGAGAAACTTTTTCTTCAAATTCACCGAATTTTTCTAATAAACTTTCCTTAACGTCGTTAACAAAAACTTGTACCAAATTTTTACTGCTTTGAGAAGATGTTGTAACAATTTCTTCAAGCGTAGTAAATTTTTCTAATATATCATTATTAGATTCTTCACCAAAAACTTTAATTTCTTGATTTAATACATCTAACTTCTTTAAAATTTCTTCTTTAGGCGTTTCTAAATCAACTTCCACATTTATATTACTTAAGGAATTTTTTATTTCATCTATTTTATCTTGTAACAACTCATTGTTTAAAGTTTTTTCAGATAAATCCTCAAACTTTTTATCCATATTTTCAAGAATTTTACCTTCGGAATAATTAATTTGCCCTATAATTTCATCTCGTTGAGAAGAAAAATTTATATTATTAACTCCGTCTTCAACATTTCTGATAACATCTTTTAAATTATCAATTTCAACCTCAAAATATTCTTTTGAAATCAATGATGCTCTTATATCGCCAAATCCTTTACTAAAGCCATTGTTCAAATGATCTTCCATATCTTTAAGTTGAGAAATATTTTCATCAATTCTATTTACTAAAGATAAAATTTTTCCATCAAAATTCACGCCAAAATCTTTTAAAATATTGGAATTATCGTCATTTCCGATAGATATTCGTTCTTCCAAACGATTTGCAATAATATCTAATTCAGTTTTAATATCATCACTTTTTATATTAACTCCTAAATTCAAAGCCTCTTCCAATTTTAAAAGTTCTTCCATTAAAGGCTTGTTGGATTCTTCCACCGTAGGTTTTAAAGTTGATACAAGTTGTTCAAAATTCGAAATTAATGCTGATAAATTCTCTTTTAATAATTCATTTTCTTCTTTTTTTGATTGCTCAAACAATTGTCTTACTGATGCAAATTTAACTTCAAAATCATCAATTTTTTCTGATACGGCAGAAATAATTTCTTCTTTATTATCATTACCTTTTTCACGAAGACTTTCATTTAAAAGTGCATGTGATAAATCAATTTGCGTTTTTATATCAACTGCAATTTTTTCTACATCAAAATTTACAACCGTATTTAAAACTTCTTTCAACGGAGTTAAGGCATCTAAAACTAATTGAATTTTTGATGTAAATACATTTATCAGACCCACATCTATTTTTTCGACATCACTCTTAATCTCAATAATTCTTTCTGTCAAATCCGAAACAGAATCTTTCACATCATCACTTTGATTTGATGTAAGAACTTTGTAATCTTCAATTTGTGAAAGAATACTGTTAAATTGAGCCTCAACAGAAGCCAAAGCTCGTTGAGAATTTTCTTGAGATTTTTCTTCCAAAAACTTTTGAGCCTCTGTAATTTTATTTAAAACCGTTTCAAAATTATCACCTATTTTCGTAAATAAAACCTCAGATTTTCCGTCTTCGGTTAATTTATTCGCATTTACAAGCTCTATTACAGAAGTTATTTCACTTTTTACATCGGAAATTTTTTCGGAAAATTCTTCAATTTTTTCTCCTGAAATTTCATTTTCAGTTTTAATTTGTAAAAGTTGATTTCCCAAATCTTCTTTTAAAGAATTTATTGATTTTTCTTGTCCATCAAAACTTTTATTTATCGACGTTTCAATAATAGATAAATTCGTTTTCAAACCTTCAAAAACTTCAAAATCACT
>CAYYAL010000029.1:0-5996 GCA_964469445.1 uncultured Muribaculaceae bacterium | reverse complement strand
CTAAATCAGAATTAAACCCTTCCTTTAAAGTTTCAATATTTGATACAACATCTTTTATGCTTGATAAAATTTCTTTTAAGTTAATTGCAGAATTTTCTTTTAAATCTCCCTTTGCATTATCTAAAACAGAAGAAATTTGTCCGATTTGCAATGACAAATTATTAAAATTTTCATCAGCTTTTGATGCAATATCCCTTCTCAAAACGTCGACATAAACAGAAATATCTGCAATTTTTTTCTCAATCTTTTCAACATTTTCTGCAGAATTATTCAATAAAGTTTCTCTATGACTTAAAAATTCATCTTTTAATAATTGGAAATTGGAATCAATTGCATTAATTTCCTGAATACTTTCAAGATGAGCTTCTGACTTATAAGAAGACAAAAATGTCATAATTTCTTGAATATCAACTAAAATCTTATTCAAATTTTCAGAAGAATTTTCTTTTAAACCATCTTCAATCTGTCCAATCTTATCCGAAATAGCAGAAACAGAATTTGAAATTTCTTCCTTAACTTCAAATGATTTTTTTCCTGTTTCTTCATTTATTTTCTTTGAAATATCAAGAACACTTGTCGTTACATTCTTTTTAGCTTCTTCAATAACAGAAATGACAGAACTGAAATTGTTCTTTATATCAATTGAACTCAAAATTAAATTCAAATTTTTCAACTCAAAACTTAAGTCTAATAAATCCGTACGTGTTAAATTTGAACTCTGTACAACTTCAGATACAAGTGCCGTTAAATCATCTTTAAATCTCAAAAAATCATCTTGTGACAATATGCCCTTAACCGTTTCATCAAGAGTATCTAAATGTTTCAACAAAACAGACTGACCATCTTCTCCCGATTTAATCAAAACTTCTCTTAAAGCCTCAATAACACCGATTGCAGTATCTACATTTTTTGATAAATTTTCCATTTCATCATTTGTCGATAAGGTTTCAACCTTTGCGGTCAATTCTGAATTTTTTGAAATTAATTCGTCAACCTTATTATTGGATTTCTCAAAATCTTCCTTCGTAACTAAATTTCTTAAAACTCCGTCTATTTCTTTATTTTTATGATCTATAACTTGTAATGAAGACAAAACAGCATTTGATGATAAGAAAATATTTTCAATATCTTTTTTTAAATTTTTAAAATTATCAGCAAAATCTAAAGTTTCAAGACGAGTTAATACATCTTTAAATTCTTCATCTAAAGTAACGGTTAAAGCCGCAAATGCGTTGTTAACCTTATCAATATCAGCTTTTACTAATGAAATATTATTTATTACTTCTTTTTTCTTTGTATCATCTTGCCTTGCTGCATCAATCTGTAAAATTATATCGCCCAAAGTTTCTTTCTGAACCATAACTTCTCTTGAAAAAACACTTAAGTTTGTCGCAATAATATCAAATAACTCTCTTATTTCAGAAGGATTGAGCTTTTCTCCGGTTTGTTTGGCTAATTCTCCCAACTCACTTTCAAATTGGCTGAATTTTGATGTCATAAAATCATGCTTTTCTTCAAGCCCTTTTTTTAATTCAGCTAAAAAAACTTTTATTAAATCCGTATTTTCAGAATTATCTAAATCGCTTAACTTGATATCAAGGCTTTGCAACGCATTGTTAGTCTTTGTCATATTTTGAGTACTCTGAAAAGATAACGAAGTTAACATCTCTGAAATTTCTTCAAAATTTTTCTGCACATCTTCTAAAGTTTTAATATCTGCCATTAAACCATAATCCCCATATTCTTAAGCTATACGTTTTATTTTACCAAACTCAAGGCAAGATGTATAACTTATTTGAAATGAAAAAAAGTTTTTTTTTACTAAACCTTATATTAAGTCTATTATTATTGCATTTCAGCCGAATTTAATTGTTACAATTGTAAAGAAATTTTAAAGCAAAAAAAGGCGGGAAGTAATAAATTACTTCCCGCCTTCAATATTACTAATTAAAAATTAAACCATAGCAGGTTTTTTTTGATTTGAAGAAATAGATTGCCAATTAGCAGCCATAATCTTTTTGAAAGATTTTAAAGCAGTATCTTCAAGTTCGCCTAATTCTTCAGCCGCCATAATTAATTCTCTCAAAGGAACCAAGGCTCTTGGGTCACGCAAAACACCCAAAGCAGCAGCGGCACCGGCTCTGACTAATTCATTTTCAGCTGTATTTGTCATTACATCAATCAACGCAGGAACAGCTTTTACATCATTTAACTTTCCTAAAGAAGTAACAGCGTAAATTCTTACGTTAACCCATTCGTCATACAACATTCCGATAATTTTATCAACAGCTTTTTTATTTCCGATTTCGCCTAAAGCCCTTGTTGCATCACAACGAACATTAACTTTTTCGTGATCTAATGAATCAATTAAAGCATCTGTTGCAACATCACCGATTTCGATTAAAGCATCTGTTGCTGTAATACAAACTTGAGGGTTTTCATCATTTAAAGCTTCAACCAAAGGTTCTACAACAATTTTTCCGCCTAAACGACCCAAAGCACGAGCTGCACGAACTCTTACATCAACATTTCTGTCTTCACGTAAAGATTCAATTAAATATTCAGTTGCTTGAGAATCTCCCAATTCGCCTAAAGCACGAGCTGCATATAAACGAACCGAACCGTTCTTGTCATATTTTAGAACATTAATCAAAGGTTCAACACCTCTGGAATCACCCATTTCTCCAAGCATACGAGCGGCATTATAACGAACTTTTTCAGAATTACTTGTGTTTAAATCAACTAATAATTCATCAAATGTCTTTTTTACATCTTTTTTCTTGCTGTTTACACTAATTGTCATTCACTTTCCTCCGACACTTACTACACACTTACATCTCTATAAAGATTTTTTGTGTGAATTTATTGACCTTTTTTTAACTTTTATAAACTTTTTGTAACATTGAATCCTAAATTGAATTTATAATTAACTTTTCGGGGTGCCATTAATTCTTATCGATTAACTATTGTCATTATAACACTTTTTCCAAACAAATACTTACATCAAGTGGATTATTTACACTTTTTCAATGATTGTTTTTAAAAAAATAAGCATAATTCAAATATAGATTTATCGAGTTCGTTACAAAAATTAATACTTATTACTATCTCGGGATAGTAATAACAAACTCGCTACCCTTATTTTTTTTACTTTTTACTATAATTTTTCCATTATGCTTATCAATTATTTTTTGACAAATCGCAAGTCCCAAACCTGTGCCCACACCGATTTTTTTCGTTGTAAATCCGGGTAAAAATATTTTATCCAAAATTCCTTTTTCAATGCCGCAACCTGTATCCGCTATTTTTATCTTAACATTATTCTTATTATATTCAGTTGTAATTGTTATTTCACCTTGTTTTTCAATACTTTGACATGCATTTACGAGTATGTTCATAAAAACTTGATTAAGCATATTCGGATAACATTTTATTATAGGCAAATTTGCATAATTTTTTATTACTTCTATTTTATTTTTTGTTTCATGCCTTATCAAATCGAGCGTCAAATCAAGTTCTTTATTAATATCTGCCTCTTGCAAATCAGCCTCATCAAGCCTAACAAAACGTTTTAAAGATTTTACGATATTAGTTATTCTGTTAATCGCCTCTTTATCTGTCAAGTTAAGTTCTTCCAACATTTCTTTTCTTTCTTTATCCTGAACTTTGTCAATAACTCTTTTAAAAATATCATTATTGGAATTAATTGAAGCAATCGGAGTATTAATTTCATGAGCAACTCCTGCAATCAACTGACCTAAAGACGCCATTTTTTCAGAATTTATAAGTTGGACTTGTGTATCTTTCAATTCTTTAAGTGCGTTTTGAAGCTCATCTTTTTGATGATTAACCTGTTGGAATAAATAAGCTTGCGTAATTGCGTTTCCCAATTGCACAGAAACACTTTCTAAAATATCTTTTTCCTTCATCAAATTTCTCGAATGAGGAAGAAATACAACAACAATTCCCATAAGTTTATTAAAATTATAAATCGGAATAATTATTCTGTTAAGCGGGGTTTTAAGATTTTCACAACTCTCGGCATGCTCTTTTAAACATACGCTTGAAGTTATTTCTTTGTTAACAATTGAATTGAAAGTATTTTCATCAAATTTAACAAATGTTTTTAAATCTTTTTGATTAAAATCACCTTGTCCGTATTCAATCAAAAAAGTTTTGTCAACGATAGATGCAAAATAAGACTTAATCGCACCTGATATTCTAACCAATTCTTTAAGCGTGGAATTAATTATTGTGTCTATGTCAATTGAGCGTCTTATAATATTGGTCATTTTGTTAATCAGAACCATTTTTATAGCTTGAGATTGTGCTTTTTGCTTAATTTTAATAAAAGTATCATTTTCTTTCTGTAATTTTTCGCAATTTTCTTTTAAATCACGATTTTCATCAATAAGATTTTTAACATTAATTTTGTCGGTTATATCGTTAAACGTAAGAACTCGACAATTTTCAAATTGTTGACAATAAAAATCAAAATACAAAAGTTCATGCTCAATATCTTGATAAGTAACTCTTGCAAAGAAATTCTGTTCAGAATTTATAGCTTGATAAATCGGAGAAAACATTTCCAAGGATTCATTTTCAAAGGCACATAAATCGAAATTAAATTTGTGTAAAAACTTTTTTATAGAAGAAAATTCGGAAAAAACCTCGTTAAAAACAACATTTTTATATAATGGCTTGTTATTTTTATCCAAAACTAAAACAGGTATTAAAAAATTATTAAAAAAATCAAAATTTTCTTCCATAAGAGATATTATATTGCGAATTCCACAATAGGGCAAGGTGCGGACGGAAGGCAGGAAGCTCAGAGGGCGGGAAGGCAAGTTAAAGATGCTGAAATAAATTCAGCATGACGTAAAGAAAGAAGACAGGAAGGCAAGAGGGCGGGAAGACAAGTTAAAGGAAAATGTTTGCACGAAAAATCCTACGTAGACATGGCTTGCAGGCGAAGTGGATTTTGAGTGTGAATATTTTCCGCTTAATATATTTGTTGGGCGAAACAAGAGAACAAAAAGACAAGTTAAAGGAAAATGTTTGCACGAAAAATCCTACGTAGACATGGCTTGCAGGCGAAGTGGATTTTGAGTGTGAATATTTTCCGCTTAATATATTTGTTGGGCGAAACAAGAGAACAAAAAGACAAGTTAAAGAAAAATGTTTGCAATAGGGCAAACCAAAAAATAAAGGCTCGGTTTTAAAAAACCGAGCCTTTTTATCAACTGTCTTTTGTAATAAAACAGAAGACACATTATGGTTATATTTACTATTAACTGTTGAATGTCTTGAATGTAGTTTCGACGTTCTTTTGAATAACTTTTGCAACAGCTTCCATTTCTGTCTGCAACGCTTTTTGTTCTGTATCAAGTTGTTTTAATCGCAATTCAAGAGTTCTGTCTTCCGCTTGAATGATTTCTGTCTTAGCGTTGATATCTTGAACAGCTTTTTCGTAAAGTGCCACATCATGAACATACTGATTCATCGCCGCATTATAAGCATTTTCATCAGTTTTTGTTTCAGTTGTCAAAGTATAAATAGCAGAAGAATTTTCAAACTGAACATTTTCCCATCTGCCTTCGCCGTTAACTTGAACTCTTGCACGTTCTGTTTCAGTTATTTTTGTATTAAGTGCTTCTGCTCTATAAGTATCCAGTCTGACTTGATTTTCTTGAAGAAATCTTGTGTCTTGTTGTTCATTATAACTTTCTTCCAAATTAGCTTTTGTTGTGAAATAAGTTTTACCTAAATCTTCATAAACATATATTTGATCATCAGGAACACCTGCGATTTCAGGCCAATCTGAACGAATTTGTCTAAGAGCAGCTGCTTGTGTCGCATCAGTTGCATCATATAAAGCCAAATCGCTGTTTCCGACCTTTGCAGGTGTAAACACATCAGGAGTCATTGCAACTTCTTCTTCTGCTATATCATTAGTAAAATCACTTGCCGCATCAACAAAAGAAATATTTCCTGTT
>CAYYAL010000028.1:0-15563 GCA_964469445.1 uncultured Muribaculaceae bacterium | reverse complement strand
TTTTCACAAACTTCGTTTGCTCCAAACAAAACACCTTCGCCCTCTGCTCGCTCACGCTCGAACCTAATTTGGTTCTCGTCCTAAGATGTCCACAAAAAAAGACCGCTTTCGCAGTCTTCTTTTTAATCTGGGCCATCTTGGACTCGAACCAAGGACCTCACCCTTATCAGGGGTGCACTCTAACCACCTGAGCTAATAGCCCCTATTGCCAGTGTTCCTAAATAAATCTATCATAAAGATTTTTTAAAATCAAGTATTCCTTTTACTAACTATACACTACAGGTTCTTGTTGCAATAACTTCAAGCTTTCTTCAATATTTTCCCTAATTCCGTTATAATATTCTTTTTCTTTATCATCAAGCTTATGTGCAAACGCCTCGTCAACAACTTTTCGCATTTGTTTTAACAAATCTACCGTCATTGTTATTGATTTAAACAATGTGCCTTCATCTCTGATTGATTCACGTAATTCTCCGCCATAAAGTTCTTTCCAATTTTCTCTGGAATCTTCTTTTTTGGAATTCAAATCCGCCCACTGATATATATGTTTTACAATGTCTTTATTAACTCCGACTTTTGGAATATCTTTTAATCCATCAACTTTGTCATTATATTTATCCAATGTCTTTCCCAAATCGTCTACAAACCATTTTAATGTAGAATTGTCATGTTCAAATTCTTCTTCAATCTTGTCTTTTTTCTTTCCCAAAGGATTTTTCATTTCTACTTTATCATCAAGATTTGCTAATGCAGCGACACTTGCAGCAAATTCTATCGGCATCATTGTAGATAATTTTCCGCTACTTATTGTTTCTATAATAGGAATTTGACTGTATCCGTTTATTGTTGCTAATAAATCTCCTTTAAAGGTATTTCTGTTTCCGCTTTGCAAATAACCATACTGTTTAAGCAAATCTTTTTTATCCATAAAATTCTCAAATAAATTTTCTTGTTTTCTTTCATAAGATGCTAAAGACTTTTTCAAAATCTTTTTCAAAACTTCGTCGTTATCCGTTGATTGATAATAATGTGTAATAAATGAAAAATCAGGATTAAACGCACTTCTTATTTCATTTGGCTTTGCTGCTTCCAATTCTTGAAATTTCTTTAATTGTTCAGTGGATACGCTTAATGTTTCAACATAACCTTTTGTATCAATACCTCTACGACCTGCACGTCCTGCCATTTGATGGAATTCATTAGGAGTAAGTTCTCTTTTTCCATCCATTCCATCTGCTGTTGCTGCTGATGTCGGCTTTCTTGTTGAAGTTATAACAACCGTTCTTGCAGGCATATTTATCCCTGCTGAAAGCGTTTCTGTCGCCAAAACCACTTTCACTAATTTTTTTTGGAATAATTCTTCCACAAGTTCTTTTTGTGTAGGCAACAATCCTGAATTATGAATTGCATAACCCTTCATCAACGCATCTTTTTTCAAACTTTCACCCAAATACTTGCCTTCTTTTTCATATCGTTTGATAATTTCTGAAATTTCTTTCATTTCTTCTTTTGTATTTAATTGAGACCCAAAATCTTCAAATGTATTTAAAATTTTGTTGCTTTCTTTTTTGCTGAATACAAAAATAATCGCAGGAAGTTGATCTTTTTTTGAAAGCCTATTTACTGTCTGAACATAACTTTTTTGACTTATTTGAGGAGTACGACCGCCTAATGAAGATGTTCCTTTTCCTCTTTTCCCACTTTTTTTATCTTGTTTTGCTTCTGTTCTTACATGTGAAAAATAAAGAGGAACATGTCTTCTTTCTGAAGGAACATCTACTAATTCAGTCTTCTTTCCTTTTACCAATGACATCCAATTTGTAATATTTTCCTTATTTCCGATTGTTGCTGATAAAGAAAGTAATTGAGTATCTTTATCCGAAAGGATTATGGATTGTTCCCAAATTCCGCCCCTATCAACATCGCCTAAATAATGCAATTCATCAAATACAACTGTTTTTAAATCTTTTGAAACAGTTTTATTTTCCTTAAATAAATCCCCAAAAACCATATTTCGATAAACTTCCGTCGTCATAACAACAATCGGTGCCTGTGGATTAATTTTTACATCACCCGTCAATATCCCAACATTTTCTTCGCCGTAAACTTTTTGAAATTGACGATATTTTTCATTGCTAAGTGCTTTTAATGGCGTTGTATAAAAAGTTTTCTTACCTTCTTCCAAATTCTTTGTAATAATATAATGTGCAATTGCGGTTTTTCCCGTACCCGTAGGTGCCGTTACCAATACATCTTTTCCGTTGAAAAGCTTTTCAGCAGCTTTTTTCTGATAAACATCAGGTTCTGCAAATGAAGGTAATTTAAAATAATTGTCTTCAAGAGTTTGATAATAAGCAACTCCGCCAAATGAAACTAAACTCTTATTCATAACATTACTTGGATAATTATTCAAGTTTATAGGATTTGAAACTTGCGGTTTGATAGTATTTTCTGGGGTTTTTCCGCTTTGTAATACCTGTTTTTCATTAGCTAAAGTAATTTTTTGAATTTTCATACATTTTCCCCTTCATTCAGACTGTGTTATAAAACCTTATCAATAATTTTTTACTGCTTTTTTCAAAAAAAATTTACAAAACTATATATCTTTAAAATAATGACAAAATTTTTCGTGTTAAAATCTTTCTATGAAAGACTTTTTAATTAAAGAAATTACAGACGATTTGGAGCAAGAACTTTTAGATATAGGTTTTGATAAAACTTATATCCAAAAAGCAAAAAATAAATTTGAATATAAAACTTTAAAAATTTATGATTTAACCGTTCCTCAAGCTAATATTTTAAAACAGACCGCATTATCATTTGGTGCCGATTGTGCTGTTCACAGAGAAGTTATTACGGGAAATATTGAAAAATCTGATTGTATTTTAGGCGGAAGTTTTTCCCAATTAGAAAAAATTTCTCAAAAATTAGAATTTCAACCGTTTAAATTGAAACTTTTAGCAAAAAATATAATGGAAAACTTAAAAAACGAATTAAAACCCTTAATATTAAAAAATAAATCATTCGATTTCTCTAAAAAATATATCGTCGGGGTTTTAAATTTAACGAAAAACTCATTTTCAGATGGTGGCGATTTTTTTGAATTCAAAAATGCGAAAAAACATTTGCTTCAAATGATTGAAGAAGGTGCTGATATCATTGAAATCGGTGCAGAAAGTACAAAACCATTTTCAAAAGGAGTTTCTCCAACGCTTCAACTTGAAAAATTAATTCCTATTTTAGAAGTTGCAAAAAATTTAGATATTCCGATAAGCGTTGACACAAGACATTCCAAAGTTGCAGAAGAATGTATAAAATACGGAGCCGATTTAATAAATGATGTTTCGGGTTTTGATTTTGACCCCAAAATCGCAAAAATTATTGCGAAATACAATGTTCCGATTATAATTCAACATTCAAAAGGAACGCCTGAAAATATGCAAGAAAACCCGATTTATGAAAATCTTCTTGATGAAATTTTTATCGACTTAAATAAAAAAATCGAATTTGCAAAATCAAAAAATATTGAAAATATTATAATTGATGTCGGAATAGGCTTTGGGAAAACGAGAGAAGATAATTTAAAATTGATAAAAAAAATCAATGAATTTGCCTCTCTAAACTATCCAATAATGCTTGGAATTTCAAGAAAAAGTTTTCTTAATTTAAACAAAGAAACAAACGAAATAAAAGATATTTTTACACTCGCATTTAATGCTTATATTTTAGATAAAAAAGTTAATTTTCTGCGAGTTCACAACGTAAAACTCCACCGACAACTTTTAGATAATTTTTACTAAATAAACGCTTACCAACATAAAATAAATGAGTAATCCAAAAACGTCAATTGCAGTTGCAATAACAGGCCCTGAAGCTACCGCAGGATCTATTTTTATTTTTTCTAAAGCAAACGGAGTAAATGTTCCGATAACAGTTGCCAATGCCATATTTGCCGTCATTGCAACGCCAACGACAGCTCCCAAATAAATATTTTGTTGCCATTGCCAAGTAACAAGTGTTACCAACGCCCCGAATATACTACCGATGACAATTCCTATTTGCATTTCTCTGAATATATGGTGAAAAGCTCTTCTCAAAGTAATTTCGCCTGTAGACAAACCTCGAACCATAAGTGTAATGCTTTGAGTTCCGATATTTCCGCCTAAACCTGCCAAAAGTGGCATAAATATTGCTATAATAGGCATTGCATTTAATGTCTTATCAAAATGACTTGCAACATTTACCGCTACAAATTCTCCGATAAGCGTTATAAATAACCATGGAGTTCTTGCTCGTATTGCATTAAAAATACTTCCTGATAAAATTTCATCCTCACCCACTACATCTGTTGAAATACCTGAAGATGCATAAATTTTTTCTGTCGTTTCTTCTTCAACAATATCTTGTGCATCGTCCCAAGTTATTATACCTTTTAAGCGGTTATACATATCTACAACAGGAAGTGCATTATATTGATATTTCATAAAAACTTCCGCAATATAATCTTGATAATCATCAACATGAAGTTTTACAATATCAGATGTCATTATATCTTCGACCTTAAGATGAGCCGGTGCTGTTAAAAGACTTCTTAAAGAAACAACTCCCAACAAGTGATTAAATTTATCTATAACGTAAACATAATAAAGTTCCAAATTATCCTGTTCAGCTCGAACTCTTATATAATGCAAAACATCTTCTGCCGTCATATCAATATTTACAGTCAAAACCACCGGCGTCATAATTCCACCCGCAGTGTCTTCGTTATATGTTAAAAGTTCCCTTACTTCATCAGAAAACTTTTGAGGCAATTTGTCTAAATAAGTTGCACTCTCATCATCTTCCATATCTCCAAGAACGTCTGCGACTTCATCATGTGGCATTTTGGCAATCATTTTTGAAGCTGTTTCTTCATCTAAATCGCCTAAAATTTCTACCTGAATCTGAGGTGTTAAATATTCAAATAAATCAGCAGCTTCATCTGTTTCAAGAAGTGTAAAACATTGCAAACGTTCTTCCTGTTTTAATTCCTGAAAAATTTCAGCTAAATCCGCTGAGTGAAATCCCAACAATTCTTCTTTTAACTGTTGTTCGCCTTCACTTTCAATTAATTCTCTTATTCTTTCAATTACGTTTTCAAGATTAACTAACATTTCAGCTGTGCCTTTCATTTTTATTATATATTAAATATTTTTTTTCAAGTATAATTTACTTATACAAATTTAAAATATTTTTATAAAAACCAAACGGAAGGCAAAAAGTGGAAACATTAAAAGATTTTTTCTTAAATAAAACAAATTCAGCTATTAAAAAAGCTATTGAAGCTCAAAAACTCGGTTCAATGAGCGTAAATGAAAGATATGCTATATCTTCGGAAAAACCTAAAAATTCGGATTTCGGAGATTTTGCCGTAAATGTTTCTTCTTTAGCAAGATTTGCAAAACTTCCGCCAAACATAATTGCTCAAAATATAGCGGAATTTATTGATATAAACGGTTGCGAAATTAATGTTGTTGCTGGTTTTATCAATTTTAAAATTGATAAATCTTTTCTCAAAAATATCTTAGAAGAAATTTTTACAGAAAAAGGAAATTACGGACGTCCTGAAAAAATCGAAAAAGAAAAAATTCTTCTTGAATATGTTTCAGCAAATCCGACAGGACCTTTTCATATAGGACACGGTCGTTGGGCTGCGATGGGAAGTGCTTTGGCTAATCTTTTAAAATTCTACGGGCACGATGTATATCAAGAATTTTATATAAATGACGCCGGCAGTCAAATTCAAAAATTAGGAAAATCTCTTGAGATAAGAATTAAACAAGAATTGGGCGAAAATGTCGATTTTCCGACTGATGAAATTGAAAGAAAAAATTATTACGCAGGTGATTACTTAATCCCTGTCGCTAAAAAATTCTTATCAGAAAATAAGCCGACAGATGATATAAAAATCCTTTCTGATTACGCTAAAAAAGAAATGGAAGCTCAACAAAAAAAATTATTAGAAAATTTTAACGTTAATTTTGACGAATTTTATTCTGAAACCGATTTGCATAAATCAGGAAAAGTTGAAAAATGTGTAAATAAATTACAAGAAATGGGTGAATTATACGAAAAAGACGGTGCAATTTGGTTTAAATCAAGCGATTTTGGCGATGACCAAGACAGAGTTATAAAAAAAGCCGATGGTGCAAATACTTATTTAACAGCCGACATAGCTTATCATTTAGACAAGCTTAATCGTGGATTTGACAGATTGATAAACATTTGGGGTGCCGACCATCACGGATATGTTGCAAGAGTTAAGGCTTCTATTGAAGCCCTCGGATACGACCCAAATAAGCTTGAAGTTTTACTCGGACAACTTGTAAACCTTATCATAAACGGCGAACAAACTCGTATGGGCAAACGTAAAAATATGATAACATTAGACGATTTGATTGAAGAAGTCGGAGTCGATGCCACTCGCTTCTGGATGATTATGAGAAGCATTGACACAACTCTTGATTTCGACGTTGAACTTGCTAAAACAGCAAATGACGAAAACCCTGTCTTTTACGTACAATACGCTCATGCCAGAGCTTGCTCAATTTTAAGAAATTTAACAGAAAAAATCACTAATAATGAAACGGGCGAAATCTCTCAACCTGTTCTTTCTAAAACCGAAATCGATAATTTAATCTCAAATTTTGACAAAAATATTCTCGATATTATTTTTGAACAAGATGAAAAAAGTGTCCAAAGTGCAAAAAAACTTATCGTAAAACTTGAAGAATACAAATCTTTAATAAAATTTGCCTCTGAAAACAGAGCTGTTTATATGCTTTGTCGCTATTTACAAGATTTAGCAGGCGATTTTCACTCTTTTTATACCGTTTCAAGAGTTAGGAATGATAACAAAAACCTTATGTTAGCAAGACTTTCTATTGTTATTGCAGTAAAATCCGTTATCAAAAATGCTTGCGACATTTTAGGCATTTCATCTCCTGAAAAAATGTAAGAATTTTTTCTAAAATTTCACCTTAACACCTATGTTAAATTGTGAATTATCCGGCAAATTGAATTCATATCCTTTATTATTAAAATTAAACGGATGAGATTGAATTTCTGAATATACAGAAAAATCATCTGTTATTTTCTTTTCTACCCCTAAAAAAGCTCCTGCATTCGTTGAAACTGAACCTGTTTGAAAATTATTATTTAAAGTAGCATACGGATTGAAATAAACTGAAGTAGTCTTGTCATTGGGTTTATAAGTCATATTACAAGGAAATGTACGTGAAAACATCTTAAATTGACCGTCTTGAAAAATAAATCGTTCTTGCTGTCTTGCAGAAAGAGTTATTTTATCTCCTTTATAATAAGGATAACTTACCTTCGCATCTATAAAACCGCCAAAATCCTTATCATTATTATTTAATGAAATTTTTCCCGCACCAAATAAATCTAATGAAACATCTTTAACATCTTTTTGGTATCCTAATCCTGAATAAACGGCAAATCTATTCCCAATACAAGATTGACTTTCTGTTTTAAAATAAAACGGCTTAGACAAAAAAGAACTCCTTAAAATATCCCTATAAATATATTAAGTATTTTTTGCATTTTTTTTTGACATAAATCCATCAAATATTACAATTTTTTAATAACTGAAAGAACCAAAAATTTAAATTTATCGCCTACAACCCTAGTTGCTTCAATAACTTCTTCATGTGCAAGTTTTTGTTCACTCACACCTGATGCATAATTTGATATACAACTTATTCCCAAAACTTTTAATCCACAGTAATTCGCGACAATAGCTTCAGGCACAGTAGACATTCCGACAGCATCTGCACCCATTGTTTTTAACATTTTAACTTCTGTCGGAGTTTCGTAACTCGGACCTGTCGTCGCTACGTAAACACCTTCCTGCAAATTAATTTCTAAATCCTTCGCACAAGATTTTGCAACATCTCTTAATTCTTTATTATAAACCTCGCTCATATCAGGAAATCTTGTTCCCAAAGTGTCGTCATTTTTTCCGATAAGAGGATTTGTTCCCATTAAATTGATGTGGTCTTTTATCAACATCAAATCACTTGGAGAAAATTCTTTATTAATTCCGCCTGCAGCATTTGTTACGATAAGTTTTTTAACCCCCAACTTTGCCATAACTTTTATCGGATAAACAACCTTTTGCATTGAATGACCTTCATAAAAATGAAATCTGCCCTGCATCATTACAACTTTTTTTCCACCAATTTCGGCGAATACAAGTCTGCCTTTATGACCGCTTATTGTAGATGCTTCAAAATTAGGTATTTCATTATAATTTATTGCCATATCACAATAATCATCGGCTAGACTTCCTAATCCGGAACCCAAAATTATACCGATTTCAGGCACAAAACTACCTATTTTACTTTTAATAAACTCTACAGATTTTTCCATTAAAATTATCCGATTATCCAACTAATCTATTATCGTCAGCTTCTGATGCCTTTACCATAATCGCATGTTCAACAGGATTTTCTTTTGTATATGAATTTTCATAATACTCATCATATCCAAATTCTTCTCTCGCTTTTTTAGCTTGATTTTCATCAACTAATTTCTTTGCCAATTCCGCAATTTCATAAACTAATTGATATCTGTTTTCGCAATTTTCGTTTAAATCCCATGCCACTTTTATTATTTGATCCATAATTTACCTCACTTCATTTAATTCTATATTATATTAAAAATATCTTTTTATCAATAGCAAGAATAACTTACCGTTAAAAACTCTTCGTCAAAATCCACAACAGCCCATCTTAAAAGCTCAATATTCAAACATTTTAACTCATTTTCAATATATTCAGTTGAAATATCATCAATTCGCTTAATTTTTAAACTTTTTGATACAATCTGCATAAACTATTCTACCGTAACAGATTTTGCAAGGTTTCTCGGTTGGTCAACATCTTTACCCAAAAATTCTGCTATATAATAAGCAATTAACTGTAACGGAATAATTGAAATAACCGGTGATAAGAGTTCTTCCACTTTAGGAACTCTCAAGACAAATTCAAACAATTCATTCAATTTTTCATCGTCAGAATTTGTAAGTGCTATCATTCTTGCATTTCTTGCCTTTGATTCTTCTGCATTGGAAAGAAGTTTTTCATAAACCTTGCCTTGCATAAGAATTGATAAAACAGGCATACTATCATCAAGCATTGCGATAGGTCCGTGTTTTAACTCTCCTGCAGGATATCCGGTTGCATTTATATAACTTATTTCCTTAAGCTTCAACGCACCTTCCAATGCTGTTGCGTAATTAATTCCTCTTGCAATATAGATAAAATCTTTTGTATTGGAATATGTTCTTGCACATTTTCTTATATTTTCTTTTTCATGATCTGTTAAAATATCTTCAATTTTTTGAGGTAATAATATCATTTCTTTTTTTAAATTTTTAATTGTTTCAACATCACTTGAATTCTTAACTTCCGCAATATAAATTGCAAGCAAATAAAATGAAATCAATTGAGCGATATAAGATTTTGTAGCAGCAACAGAAACTTCTATCCCCGCATTAACAGGGATTAAGCTGTCAGCTTCTCTTGCCATAGCTGAATCAGGGCGATTAGTTACAATTAAAATATGAGAACCTCTTGCCTTTGACTGCCTTATCGCAGTTAAAGTATCCGCCGTTTCTCCTGATTGAGAAACCCCTATTACCAAAGTATTTTTATCTGTAACTGTTTTTCTGTAAATATATTCGCTTGAAGCTTCTACATCAACTGCAATTGAGCATAATTCTTCCAATATATATTTCCCTACCATAGCAGCATGAAGCGATGTTCCGCAAGCTATAATCTGTATTCTGTTTAAATTCTTTATAGTATCTAAATCTAACTTAACTTCTTCAAGTTTTATCGGAGAATTTATATCATGAAGTTTTCCACCTAAAACATTTCTAACAACATCAGGTTGTTCATGAATTTCTTTTAACATAAAATGCTTGAAACCCATTTTAGATAAAGCAACCGGTTCCCACGGAAGCTTTTCAACTTTTGGCACAATAGGCTTACAATCCTTATCCATAAGAACAAATTTATCTTTAAAAACTTGAACAATTTCATTATCTTTAAGATAAAGAGCATCTTTTGTATATTCAATTATTGCAGGAACATCTGATGCTATGAAATTTTCACCTTCGCCGACACCTATTAAAAGAGGTGCATTTCTCTTTGTTGCTACAATCATATCTGATATGTTTTTGTGCATAACACAAAGTGCATAAGTCCCTTGTATTTTTTTTGTTGCATTACTCACTGCCATAGTAAGATTTTTCGTTTTTTCATATTCATGTGCAATTAGATGTGCGACCGTTTCTGTATCAGTTTGAGATTTAAACTTACAACCGCTTTTTTCTAATTCATTTCTTAATTCTTTAAAATTTTCAATAATTCCATTATGAACAATAACAAGACTTCCGCAATTACACGTATGCGGGTGAGCATTTACTGTTGTTGGAGAACCGTGTGTTGCCCAACGAATATGGCCTATACCCAATTTACCATTCATAAGTTCATCGTGTTTGGGTTTTAAAATATCTTTTAAATTTTGTAACTTACCTTCTGCTTTATAAATTTTTATATCATTTCCGCAATTTACAGCTACACCTGATGAATCATAACCTCTATATTCAAGCTTACTTAATCCGTTCAACAAAACATCAATTACGTATTTATTACCTATATATCCGACTATTCCGCACATTTTAATTCCCTTTTTTATGCTGATTTCTGTGTATAAAAATTATTATAATACAAAATAAGCAAAATTTAATATATTACAAATTAAGCCTCGCAGACTTGATTTCTACCGTTTTCTTTGGCTTTATAAAGCCCACTGTCTGCTTTTGCAATTATATCTTCTTTTGTATTCAAATTCTTTGAAGAAAATGTAGCAACACCTAAACTTATCGTTACACAAACTTCTTGGCCATTTTTTAATATCAATTTATTTTCTTCAACAGCTGCTCTGATTTTTTCTGCTGTTATAAAAGCTTCTTTTTTAATCGTATTCGGAAGAATTATACTCATTTCTTCCCCACCGTATCTACAAACTATATCAGCTGAACGAACCGTTTTTTTCAATGTATTTGCAACTTGTTTTAAAACCATATCTCCGACTTGATGCCCATACGTATCATTAAACTTTTTAAAGAAATCTATATCTATAAGAATTAAAGAAAATTTATTATTATAACGAACTGCATTTTCTAAATTCAAATCCATTTGCTCTTGAAAAAATCTGTGATTATAAAGTCCTGTCAAACCATCTACAGTTGCCATTTTATACTGATATTCATAATCTTTTGATTTCAAAAGATATTTTGTTATATATGCAACAATAAACGCCGAAAGAATTGACAATAATACCCAAATTAAATCAATCCATATATTAAAATATTTCATTAATAAATAAGTTATATCCGCATATAAAAAGGCGATTGCAAGTACAAAAAGAACATTTGTTCTCACTGACTTATATTTCAAAGACGCAAACACTGTAAGCATTGCAAAAATTATTGAAACAAATACATTTACTAAAGTGGGAACCTGTTTTATAAAATTGTTATCTATAAAATTGTTCAAGAATGTTGCGTGAATTTCTACCCCCGGATAAAGCTTATCCACAGGCACTGTCTTTGTATCATAAAGGCTTACCGCAGTTGTTCCGATATAAACTACCTTATCTTTAAAATCAATTGAAGAAATATCATTTTTTAAGAATTTATAAAAAGGAATGTGTTTAAAAGTTTGTCCGGATTTTCCGTACCAATTAAGAATAGCTCCACCATCTTTTGCCAAAGGAATTTTTCTATCTCCGACAATTAAATTTCTGCTGTTATCAATTTCAAATTTTTTATCATTAATTCCCAAATAATTCATACCCGCCAAAAGCGACAATTGAGGATAGAAACCTTCTTGATAAACAGCCAACGGCAACATTTTACGCAATGTTCCGTCAGCTTCTCGAACGACATTTATATGACCAATATTTGCACTTCCATTAATAAGTTCTGATAAAATAAATCTGCAATTTTTAAATGCTAAATAAGATTTGTAATCTATATCAGAATTATTTTTAACATTTACTTTCAAACGGTCGGGCAAAGGCATTGTTTCCCTTAAATCCTCATCTTGATTATCAAAATTCATCGCAACAAATACATTTTTATTCTTATTAACAGCATTTATAAGAAGCTTGTCAGAATTAGTATCACCTTTTAATGATTTTACAAACATTAAATCGAAAACAATTGATTTAACACCTTTTTTTTCAAGATTATTTATCAAATCAGCATAAACCGAACGCTTTAAAGGCCACTCCCCATAAGTTTCTAAAATATATTCATAACTTGCATCATCTATCGCAATTATTACAATATCTTTATTAGATTCTTTAGAATTTATAATCATAGATTGACGTAAATCAAAACTCTTCGCCTCAACCATATTTATAAAGTCAACAAAACCTCTTCCACCGAAAACAATTACCGCAAAAATAAGAATGCAGATAATTATATAAAAAAATCTCTTTAACATAAAACCTCAGTTGTTATAACTTAATCATTATATAACAACTTTGTATTTTTAAAAGATAAATCGTTTAATAAAAAATGTTTTTCCAAAAGTTCATTGTTTAATTTTAAAATATCTGTGTAATATACAAGCTCATCAGGATTTTGCAAATATCTTAATAAACACTCTTCATGTAAATTCATGGAAACTCCTTTAAGGTGGCGAGAAAAATTATTAGAAAGCTCTTTTCTTAATTTTTTGCAACTCCCTTTAACAAATTCTATTGTTGCAAAAGTTTACAAAATAAACATCAACCCATTGATGAATATTATGGGTTTAAACCATCAAACAAATAGAGGAAAATATTGTTTTCGCTAAACCGATAAGTGTAGATTGTTTATTAAAAAAAGTTAAAAACCTCTTGCAATAGAATATTTTAGGATTATAATTTTAATTAGCCGAAAATATTATAGAAAGGACTAAATAATGAAAGCTGAAATACATCCGGATTATAAAAAAACCGTTATAAAATGCGTTTGCGGTAACGAAATAGAAACAGGTTCAGTTGAAGATAACATCACAGTTGAAATCTGCTCTGCTTGCCACCCGTTCTTCACAGGTCAACAAAAAATTCTTGACAGCGAAGGTCGTGTTGAAAGATTTAAAAAACGCTACGGTAACAAATAGTTTTTTGAAAGTACAAAGAGGGCGGAATTTCTTGAAGAAATTCCGCCCTTTATTATTATATTCAATTTATTATACTACATAATTAAAAGAAAATATTATTTAACTGCAATTATACAGTCATAAATTCTGTCAATTTTTTCTTTCATATCAGAAAATTGTTCTTTTAAATCTTTAAGGCTTTGCAAACTCGCAAACCTTTCTTCAACTTCTGATAAAATTTCTCTGTGTTTTTTTTCCAACTGTTCCGGCGTAACAACAATTCTTTGCTGTATCAAAAACACCATAACCGCAACAATTATGGGGGAATAATGTAATAAATTTTCCATAATTTTTCCTTTTTTAAATGTATTTTTATAAATTTTTTATTTAATGCTCATTGTTTTTGAATATTACAATATTTTTCTTTAAAATTCCAAGAACCTTGCCAATTTTTTTCACAATCAGAAGAATTTTTTACACAATAACCTTGATTATCCATTTCGCATCTGTTTCTGATATAATCCCAACAACCACCTTTATCAAGGCAAAAATCATTATCTATTTGCCTCATAACATTGGGTAAAATTTTTGGCAAAATCAACCAAATTATAAAAAATAAAATTAGCATAATTTTCTTGCTAAAACCTATTTTGGTAAATGCTAAAATCCAAATTAATAAAAGTACAAAAATAGAAAATAATACATACAAAACTATTTGCCAATCAAAAATTTTTGTACCCGAAGCATTAATAATTATTATAAAATTCATATACAAAATAAATAATGATACAATTAGACTGAAAATTATTTTTATGAAGTTAATCAAAATATTTTTAATGAGTTTAATCATAAAACCATTATATAATAAAAATTTTTATATCTATCGTTTCGGCCAATCTACTTTTATTCTGCCTTTAATAATTGTTTCACAGTCACTGTTCGGATTTTCTTTTCCAATTTTTCGACCTTCTTCATTTACTTCCAAATCATGCATACTATTATTGAATGCTTGTTCTACGCTTTGTCCTTTAAATAAAATTTCTTTAGGAAAATCTCCTAATTCTCTAAGATACCCGAGTATTTCTGCTGTTTTTACTCCAGCATCACCTAATTGTGCTGCTTCACAATTTGCATTTGTATGATAATATTCTGCTGACCAATTTACATAATGACCTACTTCTTCTTTTAATTGAGTTAAGTCATTGTAATTAGTCCAAAATATATTGATACTCTCAACAATTTGGGACATCAAATCCGTTAATGTTTCTAGTGCATTAGATACAATTGCTTCAGCCTCAGATAAAAATATATTAAAATCATTTAACGGATATGAAGATACATAATTGATAATATCATCCATATCTATTTGGGATTTTTCCATTTCAGCACCTATATTTTCAGACTCAGAACAAGCATCTTCGCATTCGCTAAACCATGCTTCCAACTGAGAAAGACAATCGCAAGGCTCGTCATCTGGTTCTTCATCTTCATCATTATATTCAACAACCTCGACTGTACATTTGCAATTTGGATGTGGACGTTCAGGCACTTCGTCTTCGAAATCAAATTCTTGACCATCAAGTTCTGAACACTCATCACAGGTTGTGTCTTGGATTATTCGGGTTCTCACGGGAGTAACGTCCCGCTCGAACTTACGGGTTTCGCTCCGCTTCACCCTACCGAAAATCCGCTATCAGAATTTTCAGAATGCCAAACATACTTGTAATTACTTATACCACCTTTTAAAACAAGGTTTGAAGTATTTTCTTTTTCATTTTGTGCTTCTGCATTGAAATTGTTTTGCTTTAGTGTTTTGAATTTGTAAATTGATTCTCCGATATTTTTAATTTTGCTGTATTTTTCTAATAATTTGTTTTTATCGCTATTTGAAAATACAGGATTTGAATAATTTTTAATTAAATTATTCTGTATATCTGATAGATATTTGAATGTTCTATCAGTTTTGTTTTCGTTTTTTAAAGTATTCAAAATTTTATTTTTGAAATTTGCCATCTATATTCCTTTCTTGGGGGTTAGTGTAGTTGATTACTTGATTTTTTTGCTGATTTTATTTAGGCATTCAACTTCTGCATCAATGAATTTTTGTTGAAGTTTTTGAGTTTCTTCAATCGCAAAAGTTGCGTTATCTATTATTTGTCGTAATTTTTGAATTTTTTCACCAAAATGGACTTCAATTGAATCTTTTCCTTGTTTTGTAATCCATTCGCAGGCTTCTATATTTAATTCGGATTGCAAAATCTCAGTTAAAACACAAAAAGTCAAAACGGCTCTTGTGAATTCCGCAACTTCCGATTTTTCTTTTTTCGCTTTTAATTCAAT